>JANXYS010000058.1 GCA_025355935.1 Chitinophagales bacterium
ATGAAGAGAATAGAAATGACCCCGCAGGATAATGTAATTTTCCGATGAGAGAAACCAAGATCCAATAAATAGTGATGAACATGATTTCTGTCAGGACTGAAAGGTGAACGTCTCTCTAGTATCCTTACTGCAAAAACCCGGAGCGTATCACACAGTGGGATCAATAAAATGGCAAATCCAATAGCAGGTGCACTTGACAATGGAAACGAGCCATTTGGCGCGCCTGCGAAGTTGATGAACTTAACCACAAGGATAGAATTCACGGTACCGAGTAGGAGCGAACCGGTATCACCCATAAATATTTTAGCGGGAGAAAAATTATAAATTAAAAAACTGATAAGGCTTCCGGCGAAAGAGAATGCGAGTACAGCGTAAGCAGTCTGACCAATATATAGGAAATAGGAACCAAACGTAAAAGTAGTGATTAGTCCTAACGTGCCTGCAAGCCCGTCTACCCCATCAATAAGATTGAAAGAATTTGTAATAACAATAATGGTAAAGAAAGACAAAATTACGCTGGCCACATAAGGGATATGTTGTATGTTGAGAAAGCCATACATATTGTCAATACGAATTCCACCGAATCTGATCAGGATGCCGGCAGCAATAAGCTGACCGATAAATTTTTTGCTAGCAGAAAGGATCATGATATCATCCTTTATGCCAAGGAAGAAAATTACAATACAAGCGGCGACAAAATATTGGAATTCAGGATTCACACCAGCAGGAACACCCATGAGGATGGCAATTATAAAGCCTGCAAAAATGCCAAGCCCACCTAATGTAGGAATTACGGTTTTATGGATCTTACGCTCATCGGGTTCGTCAAACAATTTTTTTGCTTTTGCCACCTGAATAATAACAGGAATGGAAAAGAAGGTGATAATGAAGGCGAGAGCCGCACTAAGTAAGATATTATCCATGAAAAGGTTTATTTAACCCAGGGTATGTGCACAAAAGTAGAGATTCTTTCCCCGAAAAGCCAAATAACAAATACTTGTTTTTTTGACGACATGGCAAAAGTATTACCCGGCTGTGGATAAATAACGAGGTTTTGATTAACTTATTATTAAGTTCCCTCCAATTCACCCGCTTTTTCTTTTGTAACTGAGTTGTTTTAAAGTAGGTTTGCAATCAAATTTAACTCCAAAAATAGCAAATGGACAATCTAAAAGATATAGCATCGCAAATTAGGCGCGACATCGTAAGAATGGTACATGGCGTTCAAAGCGGGCATCCCGGCGGTTCTTTGGGATGTACAGAATTTTTGACAGCTTTATATTTTAATATTTTGGAGCACAATCCTGATTTCAAAATGGAGGGAATCGGGGAAGATCTTTTCTTCCTGAGTAACGGACATATTTCCCCGGTCTTTTATAGTGCGTTGGCAAGGAGTGGTTATTTTCCAATTCAGGAATTATCAACTTTTCGCAAAATTAATAGCCGGCTGCAGGGACATCCGACAACTCACGAAAATCTACCAGGCGTACGCGTAGCAAGCGGGTCCCTCGGTCAGGGTATGAGTGTTGCAATAGGAGCGGCCTTGGCAAAAAAACTTAACAACGATTCCAAACTTGTATTTTCACTTCATGGCGACGGTGAATTGGATGAGGGACAGAATTGGGAAGCGATTATGTTTGCCGGAGCAAAGGGCGTAGATAACCTTATTTCCACTATCGACTGGAATGGTCAGCAAATTGATGGGCCGACTAAAAAAGTGATGGATCTTAAAAATTTGCCGGCGAAATTTGAAGCTTTCGGTTGGGAAGTAACTGAAATGGAAGGAAATGATATGGATGCAGTTGTGGCCGGCCTAACTAAAGCCAAATCCCTAACGGGAAAGGGAAAACCAATTGTAATTCTAATGAAGACAATAATGGGCAAGGGTGTCGACTTTATGGAAGGTACGCACGAGTGGCATGGTATTGCGCCAAATGATGAGCAGTTAAAAAATGCATTGGCACAATTGCCCGAAACGATGGGGGATTACTGATATTAGTTTTTATAAATTTATAAGCAGTTCGGTATGGACTGCTTTTTTTATCTATTTAAGAGCGATTTCTTGCTGAGAAGCTTTCCAGGCGGGGAACCAGGATGCAATGAAAGCAATAGCAACAGAAGTTCCGGCAACCAGCAGGAAGTCAGTGGCGATTAGCTTTACTGGAAAATAATCAATAAGAAAAGAGCCGCCTTGCAGTTTAATAAGTTTAAATTTTAGCTGAATCAGGCAAATAATTACAGCCAGTACAATTCCACTCCCCGCGCCGATAAATCCTAACAAAAGTCCTTCAGCAATAAATATTTTTCGTATAGCCGTACGTGTGGTCCCCATACTTTGAAGGATACTTATATCCTTCTGTTTTTCCAGCACGAGCATTGTCAGCGCGCTCACCATATTGAAGGCAGCGATAAGAAGTATCAAAGTCAAAACAGCAAAAATTGCCCATTTTTCCAACTGCATAGTATTATAAAGGTTACTGTTTTGCTGATATTTGGTTTGAACTTTATATCCCTTTCCGATTTGGTTCTGCAAGGCTAAACGGGATTTTTCGATATTACTCCCGGCTTTTAGTTTAATTTCTGCCGCAGTAAACTCGTCCGCCGCATAGCCCATCTGTTGTTTTAAAAATTTTAGATTAGTGATAGCATAATTATTGTCAAAGTCTTGCTGAATGCTAAAGACGCCTGTTGCAGCGGCATTCCCTTCGCTCAACGACTCTAAAGGATCGGCACTGTTCTCATTTTTCTTTGGGAGTGTGAGAGTAACCTGTTGGGTTGCAAATGCCGGGTTTAGTGTAATCGAAGCCGCATTCTGAATGCCTGAACCAACTACAAGACCCGGCGCCTCTAGGCTGCCGACAT
This sequence comes from Chitinophagales bacterium, assembly GCA_025355935.1. GTDB lineage: Bacteria > Bacteroidota > Bacteroidia > Chitinophagales > Chitinophagaceae > Ferruginibacter. Next base: position 2,863 of record JANXYS010000058.1, read on the forward strand.
CAAATTTTCCAATATTTGTTTTTGCTGGCACCCCGCTCACGCGAGTAAAATTGTCATCCACCCCCTTCACTGTGAGGAAGGTTTGCGCCTCGCCGTTTTGCAAGATCGCACGGTCTTCTGCAACCATGGAAATAGCCTGGATGTAAGGAAGAGCTGCTATTTTTTTAATTTGGCTATCCGGAAGAATGAATGTTTTGCCGGTGGTAGGTGAAACCTTCAAATCCGTATAAAAGGAAGAATATAGCGATTTCACCAGGTCTTCGAACCCATTGAATACACTCAAAACAAGTACCTGGCAACAAGTCGCGAAGGCAATGACTCCGGTAGTGACCCACGCGATGATATTTATTGCACTAGCAGATTTCTTTGCTTTAAAGTATCGCCAGGCAAATAGTAAATACAAGGTTTTTGAGTTGAGATTTTAATCGAGCATATCATGAGAATACCTGCATTGTTGCTGAAAACAAAATATTTAGTCAGCATTTTTATTCTCATCTTTTTTAATTTCTTTGAACAATTGTTCAATTTTATCTACATAATCTAGTGTATCATCAATATAAAAACTTAATTGAGGCATGCTGCGTAACTGGTGTCTAACCCGGCTGGCGAGCTCACGTTTAATTTCCCAGGCTTTCTCTTCGATGGTTTTCAGAGAAGTAACCGGGTCAGCAACTTTAAAAAAACTAAGATAAACGCGTGCGTCGAAAAGGTCAGGCGTGATTTTGACGGAAGCGATAGAGATCATTCCCCCATCCATCATGTTTAACCCTAAACGTTGGAAAATTTCATTTAAATCTTTTTCAAGTACGGCCGCAACCTGTTTCTGCCTTTTACCTTCTAGCATATCAATTTCTTTTTTGAGAAGTGTAAAATTAGTTCAATTAAACCATTAACAAATATTGCTTGCCTTCAGGATTGCCTCTAGCTTTTAGTTTTTTTTCAATGCAATTGCGTAACAATGTTATGGCAGGGTTGTTTCGAATCTGTAATCCTCACATGATCGTTAGCCAAGGGCTTCACTTGAGCTAAAGGAAGGTATTAACAGCTTAATTTGCGATAATAATTAAATCATTTATAATGCTATAACTTAAAAGTGTAAAGCAAACCAACATGCACATGTGTCCCCATATTACCAAAGATGGAACTCCGCCATTAATAAAAAAGGAGGCCTAAAAGTAGACCTCCTTTTTTTATACTGTCGAAATTATTTTACCATGCCCATTTTGGCCTCAATGCTCAAAGTAGCATGAGGAACAGCACGCAAACGCGCCTTATCTATTAACTTACCGGTAACCCTGCAGATACCATAAGTCTGATTTTCAATTCGCATAAGTGCTTTTTCCAAATGATCTATGAAGGTAATTTGGCGGCTGGCCATTTGACTTAATTGCTCTCTCTCCATGCTAAGACTTCCATCCTCCATAGTCATATACCTGTTATCACTTTCATCACCGCCCATTTCGTCTTTACGCGTAATTAGCCCTTGCAAATATGATAGCTCTTTTTTTGCCGCGCCTAATTTCCGTTGAATCAACTCCTTAAATTCCATTAAATCACTATCACTGTATCTGACAATCGGTGCGCCCGGATCATTTTTAACCTGGTCAAGTACGGATTTCGTAAAGTCTGGAGAATATTTCCGGGATGTCTTAGTATTGATCTTCGGTATTACTACTGCTTTAGCTGGAGTAATCTTAATTTCTTTCGCATTTTTAGCGATCGCTTTTGGGGTAGAAACCTGCTTTGCAGGTGTCTTACTGGCCTTTTCTGGAGTAGGAGCGGGAGTTTTAGCAGATGTCTTTTTCAAGTCAGGTATTTTTTGCGCCGGTTTTGGGGCAACGGCTACTTTTTTTATAATAGGTTTTGCAACAGGTTTTAATACTTTTGGCGCTTCCTTGGTAATTGGCTTTACAACTTTTTGAGATACGGGCTTGGGAGCTGGTTTTGCAGCTTTTTTAGCAACGTGTTTCGGGATAGGCTTCGAACTGATAATAACAGATTTTCTGGCGGCTGGTTTTGGCGCAGTCTTTATTGCTTTTTTTACAGGGGCTGCTTTTTTAACGGGCATTGATTGAGCTTTTTTAAGAGCCGGTTTTTTTGGAGCTGCCTTAGCCGCCGGTTTTTTTGTTGCCATATAATACTAGCTTTTTTTAGTAACGTTCAATATTAAGGTAAATTCATTCACTTCAATTTGAAAACCATCTTCTATTTCAGACACAAATTCCAGTTTATCTGCCAAAATTTCGCGGCAAATATACTCTTTATATTCAATTAATGAGGGTTCAAGGGCCGCATTTTCCTTCAAAGTGACTAAAATACGATCAGTTAGTTCAAATCCGCTTTCTTTACGAATATTCTGCACCCGGTTTACAAATTCTCGGGCGTATCCCTCCTTTTGGAGTTCTGCCGTGATAATTATATCCAAAGCAACCGTAAGTGGCCCCTTACTGGCAATTTCGAAGCCCGGTATCTCATCAGTAATAATTTCCAGATCAGAGGAGTTAATGATAATTGATTCCTCGCCGGCCTCAACTCCGGCCGGATTTAAAAGATAATCGCCTTCCTGAACCTTTTCGATGGAGTTATTATCGAATTTCTCAATCTCACCGGCTGCCCACTTCATTTTTACACCGAGTTTCTTCCCGAGAGTTTTGAAATTTGCTTTCGCCTTTTTCCGAATGAAATCATTGTCAGCTGCCAGTATCTCAATCTCTTTGATATTGGTTTCAGCCTTGATAATGTCCTCTGCCATTTTAATATTTTGTGCCATTTCAGTATCAAGAGCTGGTATAAATACCTTTTGCAATGGCTGCCGGACTTTGATATTCACCTTCTTACGCAGGGAAAGTATCAGCGAAGAAGCATCCTGAGCAATCTGCATCCTTTTTTCCAGACTGGTATTGATAGCATCTTCGTTCGCTTTCGGAAAAAAATTATGATGAACAGATTCCATCTCAAACCTCCTGGTAATTTCATTTAAATTGTTATACAACCAATCTGCAAAGAATGGCGCAACAGGAGCGATCAACCTGCTGATCGTTTCCAAACATTCATATAAAGTTTGATAAGCCGCAATCTTGTCCGCAGCATATTCGCCTTTCCAAAAACGACGGCGGCACAAACGTACATACCAGTTACTAAGGTGGGTGTCGACAAATTCTTCAATTGCCCTCCCTGCCTGGGTAGGCTCATAAGCGTCGAAATTTACTTCAACAGTTTTAACCAAACTATTCAGCAGTGATAGTATCCATTGGTCAATCTCAGGACGCGAGCCTACGGGGATATAACCCTCTTTAAAAGTGAAATTATCGACATTCGCGTATAGAGCAAAGAATTGATAAGTGTTATAGAGTGTTCCGAAAAATTTTCGCTGAACTTCTTTTATTCCTTCCTCATCAAATTTTAAACTGTCCCACGGTGAGGCATTAGTAATAAGGTACCAGCGGGTAGCATCTGCGCCGTATGCGTTGATAGTGGCAAAGGGATCAACAACGTTCCCAAGTCTTTTGCTCATTTTGTTACCGCTTTTGTCAAGCACCAAACCGTTGCTAACTACATTTTTATATGCTACACTGTCGAAAAGAAGAACGGCAAGCGCATGAAGTGTATAAAACCATCCACGGGTTTGATCCACACCCTCTGCAATAAAATCTGCCGGAAAATTTTGTTTGAAATTTTCTAAATTCTCGAAAGGAAAATGCCATTGCGCATATGGCATTGCTCCGCTATCAAACCACACATCTACGAGGTCAGGAACCCTCTTCATTGGAAGGCCGGTTTCACTTACCAGGATAATATCGTCCACATAAGGTTTGTGTAGGTCCAGAATACCTTCATGCAGGTAGTGGGTATTCGTGTCGCCACCCAACCTTTCGGCAGCTTTACGAATTTCAATGTTTAGTTCTTCAATTGACCCTATACATTTTTGTTCTCCACCATCTTCAGTTTTCCAAATTGGAAGTGGAGTACCCCAGAAACGACTGCGGCTCAGGTTCCAGTCTACCATATTTTCCAGCCAGTTGCCAAATCTTCCGGTTCCCGTGCTCGCCGGTTTCCAGTTAATGGTTTTATTGAGCTCTACCATTCTGTCCTTAACCGCAGTTGTTTTAACAAACCAGGCATCAAGCGGATAATAAATGATAGGCTTATCGGTTCTCCAGCAATGCGGGCAGTTGTGTTCATATTTTTCAACTTTAAATGCCCGGTTCTCCTTTTTCAATTTAATACTGATGTCAATATTTACATCTGCATAGCCAGGTTCATTTTTGTAATCCTTTACATATCTGCCACTAAATTCGCCTGTTCCATCTATGAATTTCCCCTGCTTGTCGACCATAGTAAGAATTCCGAGATTGTTTTTCTGGCCCACCTTGTAATCATCCGCTCCGAAGGCCGGAGATGTGTGAACGATTCCCGTTCCATCTTCTGTAGTTACAAAGTCACCCAAAATAACTTTGAACGGAATCGCTTCGGGAGTAATTTCACTTATTTTTTCAAGAGTGTTCCCTTCAAACGGAAGTAACTGCTCATAGGTTGCAGCTTCTATTGCCTTGCCCTTAAATTCTAACATGACCTTCCAGGGAATTATCTTTGTTTCGGCTGTGTAGCTGTCGAAATCACCCTCTTCACCCTCCGGTTTAAAATATTTTCCGATTAGTGATTTTGCCAGAATAACATTGACTTGCAAATGAGTGTACGGATTAAAGGCTTTAATTATCACGTAATCTATATTAGCTCCTACAGTCAATCCAAGATTTGATGGTAAAGTCCAGGGTGTTGTAGTCCATGCCATAAAGAATAGCTCTTCATCTTTTACGGCGTCAAAAAGAAATTTTGTTTGTTCGCTTTTAACCGCCTTAAACATTGCTACAATGCTGGTATCCTTTACATCTTTATATGTACCCGGCTGGTTTAATTCATGCGAACTTAATCCGGTGCCAGCTGCCGGAGAGTAGGGTTGTATACTCACACTTTCATAGAGGTATCCTTTTTTATACAGTTCACTCAGGCACCACCACACAGTTTCAATATAATTATTCTCAAAGGTTACATAAGGGTCGTTTAAATCAACCCAGTATCCCATCTGCATAGTGATGGCATCCCATTGATCTTTATACTGCATCACCACTTCGCGGCATTTTCTATTGTACTCCTCTACCGATATTTTCTTTCCAATATCTTCTTTGGTGATCCCAAGTAGTTTCTCCACGCCAAGTTCTATAGGCAAACCGTGAGTATCCCAGCCTCCTTTACGTTTAACCTGGAAGCCCTGCATTGTTTTGTAGCGACAAATAAGATCCTTCAATGTCCGGGATATTACATGATGAATACCGGGCATCCCGTTAGCACTCGGAGGACCCTCGAAAAATACAAACGGTGGGTTGCCCTCCCGAATGCTAATGCTTTTTTCAAAGGCATGTGAGGCATTCCATTTTGCGAGCATTTCGCTGCTGATATTGGGTAAATTAAGTTGCTGGTATTCTTTATAGCGGGATGACATATGCGTTGTTTCCTTTATCTTTTTTTATTTAGTCCGCAAAGGTAATAAAATAAGTACTCGGCGTTGAGAATTAGCGTGATGTTGACCTTCAAAGCATTATAAACATTTTATATATTGGATCATTTTATGAATGTTAAAATAGATCCCCATTATCCACATTTGAACTTTTTTGGCATAGTATTCGTAAACCTCTTCAGAACAAATTAATCCTCTTTTCTAATCAAAATCGTAAGTATGAAAAATGCTTTTTTTCTAATTTGTGCAGGTATAATGCTCAGCTTTTCCGCTGAGGCTCAAAAAAAGACGAAGACTAAAGTAAAGGTTACAACCGCTAAAGTGAATGTTCCTGAAAATATTAAAGGTTCTTTTGCTACTAATTATGAGGGTGTTAAGGATACTAAATGGACTAAGAATTACACAGGCAATTATGTCGCTAATTTTACAGATTCAGCAAGTTTAAAACAGTCGCTTGAATATAATGCTAAAGGAGACAAGGTTAAGACTACAACGATGTATGATGTCGCCGCCTTGCCTGTTAATATTACCACCGCTCTTCAATCACAATATGCAGGGGCTACTGTTGTAGAAGCTTCAAAAGTAGAAGTACCTGGTGTGACTGCTTTTTACAAGGTTAAAATTGAAAGAGGAGACACGAAAAAACAAAAACAATTACTAATCAGTGAGGATGGTTTAATCACTGAATAAAGATTTTGCTGATTTAGGGTTTTATTAGGGTAAAACGGGGGTAATCTTACTCCCGTTCTTCAAACTTCCAGATTTTCTATTTCCTATAAAAAGACTAAGAACAGGAACGTTCCGTTTTACGATTCAATTTTTGATGTTCTGGTAGTATTCTTCCGGAGTTCAAACAAAAAAAAGCATCAATGACTTGATGCTTTTTTTATGTTCTGATGTAATCAATTTTAGCTCTGATAAGTTGCTAATCCATTTACTCACCTACAAGTTTATAAAAGCGGTTTGCTAGTTGTTTGCTAACTAAGGTTGTGACACAGCCCCCACGAGCAGGGCAACACTTAAATACCCAAATTCCAAAGAGTTAAATCAGCGAATAAGTAGCTCGCATGGTTTAAGACCGGTATGCTTTTTAAATGCAGTACTGAAATGAGATATTGAGGAATAGCCGAGTAGAAGAGAAACTTCGGTCACGCTCAAACCTTTATCATACAATAAATATTTTGCGTGTTCCATCCGTTGCCCCTGATAAAAATCGAAAATTGTTGTGCCGAAAATTTCCTTAAACCCTTTTTTAAGATAACACTCATTAATAGCAACTTTACGGCTTAAAGCTTTAATGGTTATGGGTTCACCAATATGTTGGAGAAGAATTTCCCTGGCTTTGATAATTTTATCGCGGTCTGCTTCATTGGCCAGGAATTTACATGTAAAAACCGTATCCAATTTCTCACCCAGCATACAGTCCATACTGTAAAGCAAAAGAATTTGGGTTTGCGCATTGATGAAAATGTTTTCGAGCGTATCGCTATACGTATGATTTAGCAGTCCCTCAATGGCCATACGCGTTTTCCCACACAGAGGAAGACTTTTACTAAACGACGTTGTATGAGAAAATGATAACACATCGTCAGTCAGCGTTGCAGGGGTATTATGTGCTTTTGCAAATTGATGAAGATATGCAGGGGAAAAACTGAAACTCAAAACATCAACGCTATCGACCTTTTCCACACAACTGCGACTTTTATTCAACTTGCAATAGTCACACTCTGTTTCCTTCTGCCTACAGTAAACATTTCCACTTACGCAAAACCGTAATTCGAGGTAATTTTCTTCTGGATTGTTCTTGACATAATTGTAAACCAGCACGCCGGTATCCTCAATATTCCACTGATCATGTTTTTTGTACCTGGTAATGCCATATTTGACAGAACCGGGCACGGTGCGTTCTACCTCGAGTAAGGTTTCAAGATCATCGTGCATAAAAGGCTGCCGATGCGATAATGATAATATATTGAGAGGTTGATACATTGATAATTTTCGATGCAAATATACGGCGAGAAATCCGAAACTTTTTCAATGTTTAAACTTAGACTTCAAATCTGGCGTTAAAAGTTTTTGTCCATCCTCAAAAGAACTCTTTGAGGTTAAGTAGTATTAAAAAACGATTAGACTCACACCGTTTAAAATGCTGCGAGACAATACCCATGAAGGTAAAGCACCATTAAAATACGTTTAAAAATTGTTCACAAAATGGACCGTCATAAAGCATAGTTCAATAGGTAAGCCGGCCGTTTTTCGTTATATTTGCAGGAATGTGAATTTTGATCATTAAAAGCGCTTTTTAAGTATTTATGAGTAATGAAACAGAAGAAGTACTGGCCCTCGCCAAAGGCGATTACAGTGCTGACAGCATCCAGGTTTTAGAAGGTCTTGAAGCTGTCAGAAAAAGACCTGCGATGTACATAGGAGATATCAGTGTGAAGGGTCTCCATCACCTTGTTTACGAAGTGGTTGATAACAGTATTGATGAAGCGTTAGCAGGCTATTGTAAAAATATTACGGTTACCATTAATGAAGATAATTCCATAACAGTGCAGGATGATGGCCGAGGCATTCCTACGGGAATGCACACAAAGGAGAACCGCAGCGCGCTCGAGGTTGTAATGACGGTATTGCACGCAGGTGGAAAATTCGACAAGGGATCTTACAAAGTTTCGGGTGGTTTGCACGGGGTTGGTGTAAGTTGTGTAAATGCCCTCAGTACGAAGCTTATGGTAACTGTTAATCGTGAGGGGAAGAAATTTGAGCAGGAATACGGCATCGGTATTCCAAAATACCCGGTTCGCGAAGTTGGAACCAGCACCGCTACCGGCACAACAGTACAGTTTTGGCCTGACGACACTATTTTTACCACTACTGAATATAGCAAGGATATTCTTGAAGGCCGTTTGAAGGAACTTTCTTTTCTAAACAGAAAATTGCACATTACGCTCAATGACCTGCGCGAGCTTGATGATGACGGAAAAACATACAGAAAAAATTTTTACAGCGAAGGTGGAATTGAAGAATTTGTTGCCCTGATTGATAAAAATGCTAATCGTCAGCCACTCATCCAGGATGTGATTTATTGTGACGGTTACGATGAAAAAAGCAATGTTTCCGTAGAAGTGGCAATGGTATATAATGCGAGTTACCAGGAACATCTTTTTAGCTACGTAAATAATATTAACACCATAGAAGGCGGAACCCACGTGGCAGGTTTCAGGCGCAGCATTACCCGGGTATTTAAAAGCTATGGCGAGAAACAAGGTATGTTTGAAAAAGCTAAGGTGGCAATTGAGGGTGACGATTTTCGTGAAGGTATTAGTGCCATTATATCGGTGAAAGTCCCGGAGCCCCAGTTCGAGGGCCAAACCAAAACAAAACTTGGTAACAGCGAGGTAATGGGAATTGTAGACACCACGCTTAGCCGGGTGCTGGAAGCGTACCTGGAAGAAAACCCCAAGGATGCAAAGACCATCATTCAAAAAGTAATTCTTGCTGCCCAGGCACGTGCTGCTGCGAAACGGGCCCGCGATATGGTTCAGCGTAAGAGTGTATTAGTAGGAGGAGGATTGCCTGGTAAACTGGCTGATTGCAGTGATAAAGATCCTGGCAGATGCGAACTTTTCCTGGTGGAAGGGGATTCGGCTGGTGGAACTGCCAAACAGGGACGGGATCGAAGTTACCAAGCTATATTACCGCTACGGGGTAAGATCCTTAACGTTGAAAAAGCTATGGAACATAAGATCTACGATAATGAGGAGATCCGGAATATGTTCACAGCACTGGGTGTGAAAATTGGTACCGCGGAAGATCCTAAAGCATTGGATACATCGAAATTGCGATATCATAAGCTCATTATAATGACGGATGCTGATGTTGATGGAAGCCATATAGCTACTTTGATTCTCACGTTTATCTTTCGGTATATGAAGGAACTGGTAGAACAAGGGTACGTGTTTATTGCCCAGCCACCTCTTTACCTTGTAAAAAAAGGTAAAGAACAGGAATATGCCTGGACTGATGCTGAGCGCAAGGCACTGATTCAGTTATATGGACAGGGTAAAGATGAAAGTGTAAATACCCAGCGCTATAAAGGGTTAGGTGAGATGAATGCTGAACAGCTGTGGGAAACTACCATGAACCCCGCAACGCGCACCCTCAAACAAGTAACCATTGAAAGTCTCACTACAGCAGATGGAGTTTTCAGTATGCTCATGGGCGACGAAGTGCCACCCAGAAGGGAATTTATCGAAAGCCATGCAAAATATGCTAAAATAGACGTATAGCAAGTAATCATAATAAGCTGCTATTTTTCAGCTAATTTTGGCGAAACCAATATATTTAGTAGATTGTACTGCTGATTTTTCTTTGAACCTATTTATTAACTATAAATTCTATCAAAATGAGTGACATGTTAACAGCTTATTGCATGAAGACTAAAGAAAAAAATGTTCCGATGCAAGATGCGGTAATTACTAAAACTTCCCGTGGCGGCTATATGGCGCAAGGACACGATGGCAAAGGAAATAAAATGACAACCATGCTGGGTGAAGCGAAGGCTTTGCAGGCTGTTAAAGACGGCGTAGCTAAGAAAAGCTGGTAATAATTATCATATTTTTAAGATGCTCTCGCTGATAAAGTTGAGGGCATTTTTTATGCTCCTACCAGGACAAATGTTTGTCATGCATTATTCGACAATCTTTTCCATCTAAAGAAGTTTTCCAGTTGCCGCCATCCCGTATAACGATCCTTAACCAGTGATTCGAGGTAGGAGTCCAGTACAATGTAGTTCACTGATCATCAATTACACCCATATCTCCAGAACGGGAATCCGGAGAGTAAAACTCCCTGACAGGTGAAAATCTTTCGATCTTCATACTTTTAATCCCACTTTTGATATCTGCTACAAAGTCGTCCCCCTTCTTGGTATATACCGCAATAGCTCCGGTAGACCCGCCAGCCAATTCATTACCAAAGACAAATACCTGGATTTAGTGCTCGTAAAAAGCATCACTTCCACAATTCAGCATGTACCTAGTGTAGGCTCTTACCAGGCAGGTCATTTGCCTGGCGGTTTTCGGCAAAACGAAATTTCAGGCAGCCGAACTTCCGATCAGTGGCAGGATTTTTTTTTCGATATTATTTTGCCCGAATCATCTACAAGCTCAATATTAATTCCCGGTGCTTGAGTCTGAAAGAAATATCCAAATAGCCACATATGCTTTGTACCAAATGGTTTCGCCTGCAACATAATTAGTTTTGTCAAAATGGACTTAGATACCTTCACGATTATAGTTTTGCAATGTTTTCCAGAGAATTTTCCGGCTCCTGGCTGAAGCCGGGAGTATTAAATACAAGAAGGAATGTCAGGAGGAAGCAAGTTGGTTGGGGCACAGTTAGGTTGAATAAAGACTTAAAAATAGGAGTTTGACGGATGTTTGCGAAAAAAATGATCGTTAAGCAAGGGAGGCCTTCATCTTCGACAAAAATCTCCAGAGGCTAAGCATCTCTTTCACATCTTCCACCACCAGGATACCATTTTTTCCGACCTGCTTTAGTTTCCCTTTATTGGTTCCGATTTGAAGAAAAAGTAAAATTCCATTAAAAGTCTGGCTCTGGAAGTACGGACTTTCAGGATTGCTCACGAAAAAGCATTTCAAAGTTTCATTTTTGAGGAACATTTTTTCAAAGCCAAGTTCAATGGCAAGTTCCCTGCAACGTATTGTGGTGAAGAGGTCTTCTACAGGTGGAGGAACAGGCCCAAACCTATCCTCAAGTTCCTGGTGAAATCCTGTTAATTCGTTTTCCGTTTCGCAGTTATCCAGCCTGCTGTAAAGGCTCAGTCTTTCGGTAATGCTTTCCACATAACTATCAGGTATCAGGATCTCAAGGTCCGTATCAATAGTACAATCTTTTACAAAGTCATCCTGCTTGTGGATTTCATCTTTGAATAGTTCCCTGAATTCACTTCGTTTTAATTCCTTGATAGCTTCATCAAGTATTTTCTGGTACATCTCGAAACCAATCTCGGCTATAAAGCCACTCTGCTCTCCACCGAGCATATTTCCAGCCCCCCGGATATCAAGATCACGCATGGCGATCTGGAAACCACTTCCCAAATCGCTGTACTGTTCCAGTGTTGTAAGTCTTTTTCTGCTGTCAGGAGGAAGAGTGCTCATGGGAGGAGCAAGCAGGTAACAAAAAGCCTTTTTATTGCTTCGGCCAACACGCCCCCGCAACTGGTGAAGATCACTCAACCCGAACTGGTGAGCATTATTGATGATAATAGTGTTTACGTTTGGAATATCTACCCCGCTTTCAACTATATTGGTACAAACAAGTACATCATATTTCTTGTCCATAAAGTCTAGGATCGTATCCTCCAGCTGATCACCCTCCATTTGCCCGTGGGCATAGGCAACACTCACGTCGGGGCATAGGCCCTGGATAAAGCCTTTCATTTCAGCTAATCCTTTTACCCGGTTATGTATGAAAAATACCTGCCCGCCCCGTTCGGTCTCATAATAAATCATATCCCTGATAGCATCTTCATTGAAAACGAGCACTTCTGTTTGTATAGGTTGCCTGTTGGGAGGGGGCGTATTGATAATGCTAAGGTCTCTTGCACCCATTAAACTAAACTGAAGTGTTCTTGGGATAGGCGTTGCAGTGAGTGTGAGGCTATCAACGGTAGTGCGCAATTGTTTTAATTTTTCCTTTGCTGATACGCCGAACTTTTGCTCTTCATCAATGATCATTACACCTAAATCTTTGAATTTTACGGAGTTTCCCAACAAAGCGTGAGTACCAATGATGATATCAATTTTCCCTTCTTCAAGGCGCTTGAAAGTATCTTTCTTTTCTTTAGCAGATTTAAAACGGTTTATAAAATCGACTGTTACCGGGAAGTCCTTTAAGCGTTCTCCAATGCTTTTGTAATGCTGGTACGCAAGGATAGTTGTAGGCACAAGGATGGCTGCCTGTTTACCATCACAAACTGATTTGAATGCAGCACGGATAGCAACTTCCGTTTTGCCAAAACCCACATCACCGCAAACGAGCCTGTCCATCGGTGCCTCTCTTTCCATATCGCGCTTTACATCCTCGCTAGCCTTCGCCTGGTCGGGAGTATCTTCATAAATGAAGCTGGCTTCCAACTCTGTTTGCATATAGTTGTCGGGGCTATGTGCAAATCCTTGCAGGCTTTTTCGTTGCGCGTATAATTTTATCAGGTCAGTTGCAATATCCTTTACCTGTTTTTTCGTTTTCTCTTTTAACTTATTCCAAACATCACTTCCCAATTTATTCATCCTGGGAACCGTTCCTTCCTTGCCGCTGTATTTACTGATTTTATGAAGGGACGAAATATTTACATAAAGCAAATCACCATCCTTGTATTGGATCCTAACGGCTTCCTGCATACGCCCATTCGCATCTATTTTTTGAAGACCACTATAAACTCCTACGCCATGATCAATATGACTTACATAGTCGCCGGGCTGAAGCTCACGAAGTGTTTTTAAGGTTAAAGCTTTATTTTTATTAAAAGCCTGTTTTACTTTATACTTGTGATAGCGCTGAAATACCTGGTGATCCGTATAGCAAACAAGCTTCAGGTCATGATCAATAAAACCCTGGTGAATGGATACCGGAATAGGAGTAACCTGGATCTCAGCTTTCAGATCCGTAAAAATTGTATGTAAACGCTCAAGCTGTTTGGGATTATCCGCAAATATGAAAATATTATATTGCTGCTGCTCAAATTCCTGCAGATTTTTTATAAGCAGATCAAATTGCCGGTTAAAGGAAGGCTGGTCTTTAATATTGAATAAAAGGTCTTCGGACTTCCCAGTGGCACCTCCCTTAAAAAACGACGACTTGCCAATTTCTATAGTATGCCTTTGCATAACCTGCTTCTCTAAAATGCCTGCGGTTATAAAATCATCAAGACTAACATTGCTCTTAATATTTATTTCCGCATTTTCGTCGGGCTGCGCGCGGGTTAGATCTGGTTTTTGAATAAGCTCCAGGAATAATTCAAGGTCTTCTTCCTGTTGAACGATTTTCTCGCTGATAAAAGTCCAGTCTTCGGTCCATACAACCGTGTTAAGGGGCAGGAAATCAAGAAGAGATACTTTTTCCCCGGCTGCACTGGCATCGGTAGTTAATTTATCAACGTTGGGGATAATACTAACCTGTAATAATTTGCGCTCACTCAATTGCGTCTCCGGATCAAATATCCGGATGCTGTCTACCTCGTTGCCAAATAATTCAAGGCGGTATGGCTTTTCATTTCCAAAAGAATAAATATCGAGTATCCCTCCCCGTACCGCAAATTGTCCGGGTTCATACACAAAGTCAGTTCGCACAAATCCATAATTTAGAAATTTTTCGAGCATGCCATTAACATCAAGTTCATCTGCCTGTTTAATGCTGATGATGTTATCGGATAATGTTTTTGACAATACTACTTTTTCGAAAAGCGCATCCGCATGAGTGATGATGATTTTTTTATTGCCTCCGGCTGCCAGTCGCGTAAGTGTTTCGGTGCGCAGCATAACATGGCTACTGTTCAGAAGCTGGTAATTCTTCTTGTTTTTAAAGCTCGACGGAAAATAAAATATATCAAGTGCGTTGGTTATATTTTCAAGCGAATTGTGAAAATAAGCAGCTTCTTCGGCGTCACGTAGGATAACGAGGTGATTTATCTGGGAGGTTACAGGCTGCATGAAAACAGCTGCCAGTAAAAACTGGGAGGCACTTCCGGTTAGGCCTTTAATATGCTGATGAGTGGGATTAAACAAAGTGATGTCTCTCGCTATCTGTAAACAGCGGCCATCATTTTTGTAAAAATTCAACAACACATCCAAATTCATCGGGGTGCAAAGATAAGAATGATTCCCGCAAAATTGGGTAAGGTTAGCAAAGGGCGATACGCTGAATATAACTCGCAAGACATGTACGGATGATATTTTCATAGCCTGATATTGCTTCTGTTATTGCAACTACGGCGCGGCGTCTGCCTGCTGAATATTTGTATATCTGACCATTTTAAACTAGCTTACTTTAAATTAGCTTGCATGGCACTACAACCCTGGCGCTCCGGGCGGGTCATTAAAATCGAGCAGCAAACTGCTTCCACCCGACGTTTTTTTATCCAGATTCCAGAGCTGGAAAGTTTCGATTTTTTACCGGGGCAGTTCGTCACGCTTGATCTTCCGATTCACGATAAGCCCAACAAACGGTTGCGCAGCTATTCTATAGCCAGCTGGCCGGATGGTTCGAATGTTTTTGAATTATGTATTGTACTTCTTGAAGATGGCGCGGGAACTAATTATTTATTTAACACCGTTGAAGTTGGAACAGAAATTATACTTCGTGGGCCCGTTGGCGTTTTTACTCTCCCGGACCCGATCGAAAAAGACATTTTCCTGATCTGCACCGGAACCGGAATAGCGCCTTTCAGGAGTATGATCCATCATTTAATAAACCATAATATTCCACATCAAAAAATTCACCTGATTTTTGGCTGCCGTAAATTCGGTGATGCACTATATGCAGATGAGTTGAAGGAATTGATGCGTCTTGATGCAGACTTTCACTTCTATACTGCATACTCCCGTGAAGAGCCAGGAAACTATGAGCACCTGGTGCGTATTGGCTATGTACATAATGTATATGAAGTGATTTGCAACGAAAACAAAATAGCAGATCCCGATAACCCTGGCCAGCAAATATTAAAACCAGCCTCGTTCTATTTATGTGGTTGGAAAAATATGATTGATGAAGCAAAGCAGCGAATCATAGAGCTCGGTTTCGATAGAAAGACGATTCACCAGGAGCTTTATGGGTAAAGATTGGCAGAAAAGAAAAAACCTTCTCTCGAAGGTTTTTCATACTAGTGAATTTAAAGTGGTTCTTGGATAGGTTATCGGTAGCATTCAGTAGGATTGGATATTTTACTGATGTAAAGTTGCACTAACTAAAGCAATGTTACAGTAGCCCATGTCATGAATTGTATGTAGTTTTTTTTCGAGCGTGTCGCAGTCAGGTTCTGCCTTTATCATGATGACTGTAGAATATACTAATTTGTTATAATGCCTTTGAAATGCAAGGCTGGTCTGCCTGTATAAATGATGGTTTATAGTGGTTCTATCAAATTAATTTTTCCAGTACCAGCTTTTTTACATCCTTTAATAGTATTCTTTCCTGTCGCATATCGTCGCGATAACGGATTGTTACTGTATTATCTTCTTTAGTCTGGTGATCGATAGTTACGCAAAATGGAGTTCCAATAGCATCCATGCGCCGATAACGTTTACCGATTGCATCTTTTTCTTCATAAAAACACATGAAGCTACCTTTGCATTCGTTCATGAGTTCTTTGGCAATCTCAGGCAGGCCATCTTTTTTCACAAGTGGTAATATAGCCAGCTTCGTAGGGGCAATCATAGCAGGAATTTTCAAAACAACCCTGCTATCGTCACTGCCATCTTCTTTTAACCATTTTTCTTCAGTATAAGCAAGGCTCATGATCGTTAAAAAAAGCCTGTCTAGTCCAACTGATGTTTCAATGACGTAAGGGGTATAATTTCCGAATGGTTTACCTTCTTCGTTGAGTTCGTTATCAAAATACTGGATCTTCTTTTTACTGAAAGTTGCATGCCTCGTGAGATCGTAGTCTGTGCGGCTATGTATCCCTTCCAGTTCTTTAAAGCCAAAGGGAAATTCAAATTCAATGTCTAGGGCGGCATCCGCATAGTGAGCCAACTTAACGTGATCGTGGAAACGAAGTTTGGAGGCCGGGATACCGAGGCTTTCATGCCATTTGAGACGTTCCTCTTTCCAGTAATCATACCATTGTTTCTGGGTGCCGGGGCGAATAAAAAACTGCATTTCCATTTGTTCAAATTCGCGCATCCGGAAAATGAACTGGCGCGCAACAATTTCATTCCTAAAGGCTTTTCCGGTTTGGGCAATACCGAATGGAATCTTCATACGACCAGTCTTCTGTACATTGAGGAAATTCACAAAGATGCCTTGTGCCGTTTCGGGCCGCAGATATATCTTATCACTTTCGCCCGCAATGCTTCCTATCTGTGTATCAAACATTAGGTTAAACTGGCGCACTTCCGTCCAGTTGCTCGTTTTGCTCACGCTGCATTTAATCTTGTTTTCATCTATCAGTTGTTTTACGCCCACCATATCGTCAGCAGCAAGAAGTTTTTCCATAGTAGCTATTAAACTATCCCTGGCCTGGGTGTCAAGTGTCTCGGCATACTCCTCTATAAGATGGTCAACCCGGTAGCGCTTATTGCTGTCTTTATTATCAATCATCGGATCGCTGAAACTGTCTACGTGCCCACTGGCCTTCCAAACGGTGGGATGCATGAATATCGCCGCATCAATTCCTACAATGTTTTCTTGTAATTGGGTCATGCTTTTCCACCAGTAATCGCGAATATTCTTCTTCAACTGGGAGCCCATTTGACCGTAATCGTATACTGCTGCCAATCCATCGTACAATTCGCTACTTTGAAAAATGTAGCCATATTCCTTGCAATGCGAGATGAGCTCCTGGAAATTATTCGTTTCGTTTGCCATATTCCGGCAAAGATAATAGTTTGGAGTTTGAAGTAAATATGGCTCGGTACTTCGGTCAGAAAATCACGTGTGTACAGGGGATTGACAATATCTTATTTAAACAGGCACCCCGGGGGGCCTGTTTAAATAAGATAAGTTAAGGACTTATTTCTTTAACAAACGAGTAGTTGTTTGTTGTCCGTCTTCACTAAGTGCTGTTAACTGGTAAGTACCGGCAGCTAAATTTGAAAGGTGAAGCATAATCCTGTTATCTCCGGACTGCACAGGAAAGGAATATGTTTCTATTTTTTTACCTGAAACGTCTGTAATCAGAATTTGTACCTGTCCGGCACGTGCAATTAGAAGATTAAGCGTCGCCGCACCATTGGTTTCAACCGGGTTTGGTACAAGGCTAAGTAGTCTAAATCCTGCTATATTATTTAACAAGCTTACAATAGTACTATACCTTACTTTGCCGTCAACATCCGTCACTTTTAACCGGTAAAAATTAATACCTGCTGCTGGATATTTATCAGATTCATTAAAAGGTTGCTGGCACCGGATTGCATTGGTGGTAATACTGTAAATATTTTTAAAACTGCGGCCATCCAGGCTGCGTTCAAGGGTTAGCGTTACTGTCGGGGTATTAGTGCATGTTGCTTTCCAGGAAAGGTCATTAAAGTTTCCGGATTTAATCCCTTTAAAATACTCAATGGTTATTGGTAATACAGCGACTTCTGTGCCCAGGCTGAAGGCTGTAGGGCTAAAAATGGTTACGCCACTAACGTTAACGCTGTTCCCACCGCCATCGCTTCCGCCGAGGTTATCCCATGAAGTTCCGTTCCAGTGAAGTCCCCGCACCGTACCAGGATCTGTTATACCCCCATTGTCAAATCCGCCATATTCGAAATTTAAATCGACGGCACCGCCGGCAAATTGTGTAATATCCCAAATGTAATTGCCAGCATTTAAAGTCGGTGCCGAAACAGCATTTCGATCGAATGGATTCGGCCGGCTGAATTTAACAGAATAATCTCCGTCAACTGCTGGTGTAATATTAACGGTAGCAATATCAACGCTGTTGTCAGAAACGGTGAACGAAAAAGCACCCTGACCTAAAATCATGGCCCGGCGCAACTCTCCTACGATATGAGACGCAGGGGTACCTCCGACTAGTGATGCTGTTGCAGTACTGGAAAGATGGAGCGTATTTGTTCCTAAATTAATGTTCCCGGCGGTAAGGGTGATTCTGCTGTTCGCACTATTAGGCATATTCCAATCTTTTAATACGTTTAAGCCTGCCGGATTATTAACCAGGAAACGAACATCTTTAGTAATCGTAGCGAAACTCAGATTTTGGGAAACCGTTCCGTTTAGTGCTACAGTGGCGGCAGTGTTTAAACCGTTTTCCGTGATGGTGCCCAGGCTTGAAAGGTTGCCCTTAACGTTGAACGTTGTTGTTCCGCCTGCCGCATTCTGGAGATCGATGGTTGTACCTGCAGACTGGGTTAAATTTCCGTTTAAGGTTACTGTGCCTGCTACAGCGCTGTTTGCAAGGCTCAAAGTACCGTTTGCAACATCCATGTTACCTTGAATAAGAATATTGTTTGGAGTTGAAGCGAGACGTATTCCTGCACTTGTTCCGAGACTCAGTATTCTGAAATCACCCTGGAAGACAGTATTTGCGGGGATTGCCAGGTTACCAACGGTGGCGCTGTTCGCTGCGGGCGCATTAAATTCTACAGCTCCATAAGTAGCAGGTAGGTTCCAGGTGGAAGGGAAACCTGAAGTTGTCCCTGTAACCCTGATAAGCGAACTTGGCTCGTACTTTCCACCAGGGATGACTCCGTTGTTTTTATCAAGCTGGTACACAGAGCCGTTAGAAAACCTAAATTTACTCCCTGAAGGATTTGATCCTAGCTGGGTTATTGAAGGCCCAACATAATAAAGAGCATTTATAATAATAGAATCCTGCGCAATAAGCCGGGGGCCGTTTGAATTATTGCCTGCCTGGTTTACACATTTAATGTCACCATTAAAAACCATCCTGCCACTGCTTAAAGCAGTGCTTCCCAAATTAAAAGGTGAATTAGTGGTACTCTTCAAAGTTAATGAAGAACCGGCCGCTACTACTTCGTAATAATTAGAGCTTACATTCGTAATGGTTATGCTTCGTGTAGGGGATATCGTATTAGTAAGGATTAGCTGCGTGTTATTAGTAATAGAAAACCCTGCAAAACCAATATCAGCACCGGGCAAATCATATGTTACCGCTATGGTAAGGCCATTTTCAAAAAATACAGCATCGCCGGTTGTTGGTACCGACGCACCGCTGGCACCACCACTAGTAGCAGACCAGGAAGCTGTGGTATTCCAGTTTCCTGAAGTTCCCCCAGCCCAATAGCGGGTCGCACCGAAAGTGCAGGGTACACAGGATAATAAGATAAATAGTGTGTAAATTTTTTTCATTAATTTTTTTTAAGGAGTGGCGTATGGCAGTTTTGGCGAATGTGAAGTTTAGGTTAACAAATATAATTGTAAAATATCGATATTCAAAAAATCCTACAAACTAGTACAGGAAAGCATTTTGGTGTATTTTACAGTTACTTGAATTTGAATAAAACTGTATACATTAGAGGGCGATTATCATGGCTTATTTTATGTTGTGTAGGCATTGGTCTATCTGGTTGTAAATCTTCTACTACCCCTCGGCGTGAGGCAGAACGAGGAATTTATTTAGAAACTCGGGATCTCCGAACCGCTGAATTTGAAAAAGAAGAACCTTGGCCAGGCTAAATGCCAAACCTGTTATTATTAAAAGAGATAATGATGAAATTTTTTAAGGTGCTTTATGTGCAGGTACTTATTGGTATTGTTGCAGGTGTACTTGCTGGATTATTATTTCCGTCTTTTGCTCCCGCAGCCAAACTTATCAGTGAAACCTTTATAAATATGATCCGCATGGTAATCGCGCCGATTATATTTTTTACTATCGTACTCGGAATAGCAGGTGCCGGAGACTTAAAAAAAGCTGGCCGCATCGGCGGGAAGGCCATCATTTATTTTGAAATAGTTACAACCCTTGCACTGGTTATTGGGCTGATAGTGGCAAACTTTTTCAAACCTGGCCAGGGTATAGCGCATAGTAATTTAGCAACTGATAAAGTTGTTGAGTATAGTTCGCAGGCCAAAGCACTCAACTGGGGTGAATTCTTTTCGCACATTGTTCCGCCAAACATTATTGATTCTTTTGCTAAGGGCGATATCCTGCAAATACTTTTCTTTAGTATACTTTTTGCCATTGGCCTTAAATGGATGGGCGGCCGCGGTAGTTCGCTGCTTCTAAATTTCGAAAAAATAAACCAGGTGCTATTCAATATTATGCGGATAGTAATGCGCTTAAGCCCGATCGGGGCGTTTGGAGGGATGGCTTACACAATCGGCAAATTTGGATTTGTAACCCTGGCATTGCTCGGTAAGCTCATGCTTTGCTTTTACCTCACAGGCGCCATATTTGTCTTTGTAATCCTGAATCTTATTGCAAAATTTTACAAATTCAGCCTTTGGAAACTGTTGGGATATATTAAAGAAGAATTGTTGATAGTGTTGGGCAGCAGTAGCAGTGAGGCAGCACTTCCTTCAGTAATGAAAAAACTGGAAGATGCGGGCTGTGATAAGGAAGTGGTGGGCCTGGTAATACCTACCGGTTATAGTTTTAACCTGGATGGAACAACTATTTATCTTAGTATGAGTATAATCTTCCTGGCGCAGGTTTTTAAAATTGATCTCACCTTTTCACAACAACTCACTATAATCGGAATTTTATTAATTACCAGTAAAGGTGCTGCCGGAGTTACGGGCAGTGGGTTCATTGTACTGGCATCAACTCTTACCGCGTCTAAAATTATCCCGCTGGAGGGTCTTGCACTGCTTATAGGGGTCGACCGGTTTATGAGCGAAGGGCGCGCTATCGTAAATTTTATCGGAAACACAGTTGCAACAGTTATCATCGCGAAAAGCGAGAATGCACTTAATGAGGCAGTTTACAAAACGGTTGTTATTGATAAAAAACTCATGCCAGTTATTGTCAGTTAAGCCATAAATTTTTCCTGGTATTTTTAATTTTAAACACGTCGATATGCGGGTTGTCGTTCAAAGGGTTTCTGAAGCATCGGTAACCATCAGCGGGGTGGTGAAGGCAAGCATTAGTGCTGGCCTTTTAATTTTTGTAGGCATAGAAGATGCGGACGATGTAGCTGACATAATATGGCTAAGCAATAAACTGGTAAACCTGCGGATTTTTGATGATGAAAACCATATCCCGAATATATCAGTGAAAGACTGCGGCGGTGAGATTTTACTGATCAGCCAATTTACTTTGCACGCTGGAACAAAAAAAGGGAATCGGCCATCTTACTTAAAAGCCAGTAAGGCTGAAGTTGCAATACCGCTGTATGAAATGTTGATCGCACAACTCGAAAATGATTTGAGTAGAAAAATATTTACCGGCACCTTCGGTGCAGATATGAAAGTTGGATTGGTCAACGATGGGCCTGTAACGATATTAATGGACACAAAGTCCAAGGAATAACGAAAAAAAGAACCGCTGACACGAATTAATAAGTCGAATTTAAAGAATTTCACTAATTAGAATTGGATGTTTTAAGATGTTTTTTTTCTCAAAAAAATTGCTGTTTTTCTCATAACATTAAATGCTCGATTGATGAAATTTCCATATGCAGAATATTATTTTTAAAGAGGAATCTTATCAAATAGTGGGTCTTTGTTTAGAGGTACATAAAAATTTGAGAATGGGCTTCGGTGAAATCATCTACAAAGACGCTCTCGAATTGGAATTAAACAGCTACGGTATTCCCTACTTAAGAGAACATAAATTTCAAATAAAATATAAAGACACTACGCTCAAGCATTATTACACGGCTGACTTCGTAATCTTCAGATCTATCATTCTCGAAGCAAAATCTTCACCTTTAATCATTCCGGAATTTATCAATCAGACTATACATTATTTAAACGCTTCAGGATTCAAGCTCGGCATTATTGCTAACTTCGGCGGGAGATCGTTTACTTCTAAAAGAATTGTAATGTGATTTGTGTAATTCGTCAAATTCGACTTATTAATTCGTGTCAGTGTTTTCTAATTCGTAAATTATAAATTAAAAATTTGAGTGATGACCCTTAAAGCCGCGCAGCAACAAGTCGACAAATACATCACCACTACTGGTATGCGATATTTCTCCGAACTAACCAACCTTGGTATCCTAATGGAAGAGGTAGGGGAGTTAAGCCGCCTGATGGTTCGGAAGTATGGAGAGCAATCCTATAAAGAATCTGATAAGGGTTCCGAAATGGACGATGAAATGGCTGATGTTCTGTGGGTTCTGATTTGCCTTGCAAATCAAACTGGTGTAGACCTCACGGATGCGTTTGCAAAGAATATGGAGAAGAAAACCATCCGCGATGCTTCCCGTCATAAAGAGAATGACAAATTAAAATAGATGTTTACTTTGCATGAAATTGCATTGCCGATGAACACTTCTTTCTTTACATACTCTAAACCGAAAGTGATACAGGCATTACGATATCATTTCATCAGCCGTCCGGAAATTAAAGTGATGATGGTGCTTGTAAACGTTTTCGCGATAACATCGGCTGCACTGTATTATTTTAAGAAAATTAGTCCTGCAGCATTCCTCATTTCATCCATGTTATGGTTTTTCCTGATGGTTCTTTTTTGGTTTTTATTACCAAATATTATTTACAGGCAGGCTAATACTTTTCGCGACCGGTTTAAGGCATTTCTCAGCGAAAACGAATTCAGCATTGAAAATGACAGGGGCCGGCGAGGCTGGAAGTGGACTGACTTTAGCAGCTGGATGGAAAGCCCTTTTTTCTTTCATCTTTATTTCAATCCTCGGTCCTTTTTTATTATTCCTAAAGATGCTTTTACAGGAGACGACGAGCATGAAGCAAGGAAGATCTTCCAGCATAAGATTAAAAAATAAAATCTATATCTCCTTCTCCATAATATGATGAGGAATATTTAGTTCAAGAAACTGGCTGCCGCAAACTTTGTAACCGCATTTTTCGTAAAAACCAATGGCCGTATTACGGGCATGCATCACAATTTTTTTAAAACCCTTATCCCGGGCCAGGAGTTCAGTAAAGGACATGATAGACTCGCCTATGCCCTTACCCTGAAGTTTATTGTTTACTGCCATTTGTCGCAGACGTAAAGTTTTTTGATCCAGTTCGGTAAGTATACAGCACCCAAGCATGACATCTTCGTCAAGACAACCAATAAGGATGTCTTCCCGTTCGTTCTGCAACTCCTCATTTGTGAATGTTAATCCAAGAGGTTCCCGAAGGATCGCTTTCCGAAGCTGAACCATCTTTTCGTAATCTTCACTGCCATGATCAATTTGTTTTAAGCCCATTTTTTTGATTTTTGTTCACGATGCCCTAACCATCATCTACAATATATAAAAAAAAGAAACACGAAGAGTCAGATAGCCATCAGAAATTGTAGTCTTTTTGCAATGCATTTTGGCTTTCGAATGCTAATCAAAAAGCCTTGAAATGCCTAAAAACACAAGAATTTAATGTACTGCGGAGTATTTCTTTGTAATTAGTTCAAAAAGTATATTTTTGCAACCAATACAAACTAAATTTTATTATCATGTCAGACATTGCAACAAGGGTAAAGAAAATTATTGTTGACAAATTAGGTGTTGATGAGGCCGAGGTTACTCCGGAAGCTTCTTTCACTAATGATTTAGGTGCCGATAGCTTGGACACCGTCGAACTAATCATGGAATTCGAAAAAGAATTCAACATTTCTATCCCGGATGAACAGGCTGAAACTATTACAACTGTTGGTCAGG
>JANXYS010000069.1 GCA_025355935.1 Chitinophagales bacterium
AGGTCTCTGACCGCTGTCGCGGAAACATTTCTCCAAGCAGGATTTCTCGCTTCCGTCATTGCATATTGCCAATTTTTTTATTTACACATTCTGCCTTCTCCGCTCGCTCAGATATGCAGGCTTGCTTTTGTGGGCTGGGTATCTGTGTGGGGATGCCCTGGCCCATTTGCTCGGCAGATATGCCCCCGCCCCGGTACCTCTCTCCACGGACCGGAAGATCTATTCGCTCGCGCAGATATGCAGGGCTTGCATTGTGTAGGAGGGGTATCTGTGTGGGGATGCTAATTATAGTTTATGCCTTTATTATTTAAGAGTGTTTTTTGGCTTAAGCTTATGAGCAGTTTTTTGATAAGAAATTCCATTTCTTTAATCATTAAATCTCATTTTCTTTTCTGTCTTGAAACAGAAAAGAAACAAAAGAGTTCAAGGCTCAACCCGATCGCTCCGCGCGTTTGGGCCAGCCAGCGCGTCAACACTCCAATGGACATACCGTGCGGCAATGAGTATAAGTCTTTTTTGAAAAGTCGGCGCCATCATCTTAATGATTTTTTTCCTATAGCTTCTTCAACGATAATATTTGTCGTCTCTGACCGCTGTCGCGGAAACCTTACTCCACGCAGGATTTCTCGCTTCCGTCATTGCATATTGCACATTTCTGTATTTGCATATTCTTACTTCCTATGTGGGGAGGCTAAATTAAAGGCTACGGTTTTGCATATAGGGAAATGAGAATAAAATTGATTAATTAATAGCGTATTTGTATGGCATGCTTTTTTAAAACCTTTTATTAAAAAGTCGAAGCCGCGACCCTTGCAGTGATTTACTCTGCAATCTCATACTTTGTCAACATGGAAGGACAGTGTAAAAAACGGTATCAATGAAAAAAAGGGTATCCATAAAAACAAGTACGTTTTCGTCATGCATATCCTCTAATATTAATCCTAGTTTATGATGCACGTAATCCTGCCGCATTGTATTTACAAAACCATTATACTCAAGAAATGCTTTAATATCTCCCAGGTCTACCTGTGAATCACATTTTATGAAAGGCTGCTTCAGTACTGCATATAGTTTGTCGAAGTCCTGAAGAAACCCAAGTAAAGTATATTTTGTATTGTCGAAAATAACATTGTGTAGAAGAATGCTAGTTAAGAATTCTAGCCATGTTGCATAATATATAGCATCGTTTAACTTAATTACCGAAATGTCGGTCTCAAGGAAGTAAACCCTCGCTTCACCACCTTGCGCCAGGTAACAATCACTCTGTGGCGCCTCGGAAACCCATAAATTATTTTGCTTACAGAAGTCTAGAATGATTTGAGCCTGCTCTTCTTTGACAATTGACTTACTTTCGAAGTTCTCTTTAACTGTTGTACTTGTCGGATAGCTTCGGCATAGGATATTGCGGAGCGTTGTGCAATAATCATGCTCCCCCTCAATGATAATTCCTCTAGTGATATTCTCAATTTTTTTTCGGGTATCATCTGTGAACATTTGTTGTAAAAATAGTAAAAAAGAACGACAGTTAGCTGCTTCCGAACGCTCCGCGCTTTTGGGCTTGCCAGCGCGTCAACACTCCAATGGACATACCGTGTGGCAATTAGTATAAGTTTTTTTTGAAAGTCGGCGCCATCATCTTAATGATTCTTTTCCTATAGCTTCAATGATAATGTTTAAGGTCTCTGACCGCTGTCGCAGAAACCCTACTCCAAGCAGGATTTCTCGCTTCCGTCATTGCATATTGCCAATTTTTTATTTGCACATTCTACCTTCTCCGCTCGCCCAGATATGCAGGGGTGGTTTTGGTGAAAGGGGTATCTGTGTGGGAACCCTCACCCATTCGCTCGCACAGATATGCAGGGGTGGTTTTGGGGGAAGGGTATCTGTGTGGGGATGCTAATTATAGTTTATGCCCCTATTATTTAAGAGTGTTTTTCGGTTTAAGCTTATGCGCAGTTTTTTGACAAGAAATTCTTTAATCATTAAATCTCATTTTCTTTTCTGTCTTGAAACAGAAACGAAACAAAAGAGTTCAAGGCCCAACCCAATCGCTCCGCGCGTTTGGGCCAGCCTGCGCGTCAACACTCCAATGGACATACCGTGCAGCAATTAGTATAGGTTATAGCAGAATGTCGGCGCAATCATTTTGATGATTTTTTTCCTCTAGCTTCCAGGATGGTGTTTGTGGTCTCTGACCGCTGTCGCGGAAACCTTGCGCCAAGCAGGCTTTATCGCCTCCGCAATTGCACATTGCAAATTTCACATTTGCATATTCTCCCTTCCCTGCCAACCCTTCGCTCCGTCATTGCACATTGCAAATTTTCTTATTTGCATATTCTCCCTCCCCTGCCAACCCTTCGCTCCGTCATTGCATATTGCCAATTTCTTTATTTGCATATTGTCTCTCTCCCTACCCTTCGCTTCCGTCATTGCAAATTGCAAATTCTTTATTAGCATATCTCACTTTCCCGACCAAGCCTTGCCCTCTTGATTATTCCACGATCACCCGTACATTCATCATCTTACCATCTTCCCCCACAACCGACAATTGGTATTTACCGGCGGCAGTAAGCTTATTCAACTTGATTGAATTCACAGACCCTGAACCCGTTAGGTCTACGGTCGCATTGTAAATTACCTGGCTTAAGGCCGAGCGTAGCTGGACCCTGTACTTCCCTTCGAAGTTGTTGAAGCTTAGCTGCAGGTGTTTTCCTTCAACCGGGTTGGGGTAAACGCTAATGGAGGATTTCATTTTTTCGGCTAACACTTTTGCCACTTTGCTGTACACGATCGCGCCGTCAACATCAATTGCTTTTATACGGTAGTAATTTTCAGTTGCGAGAGGTGCAGCATCATCATACATGTAAACACGACTGCCTGTTGCGGCAATACTAGTAATTTTTGTGAAGTCGATACCATTGGCACTACGCTCGATGGTGTAGGTCTTAATGTTCATTTTATTTTCAATAGTCCATTTAAGGGATATACTCTTGTCGACGTTACGCGTTGTCGTTATTTCAATGAAGTTTACTGGTCGTGGTGCAGCAGCTGCATCGATAAATACAATTTTAAAACGATCCGGCGCCATGGAAGCTCCATCATTAGTCACCGTGAAGTTTACTTCCGTCGGTTTATGGAACGAAATAACCCTTTTAATGTTGTCCTTTTGGTCGATCAGGTAAGCGGTTATGCTGCCCTTGTGGAGATTAGTGGGTTGAAATTGCCAGGTGTAAGATGCGGCCTTAGATGCTATCAAATCAAGGTGCAGGGTATCTCCGGATCTTGGTGATGGCATGCGTTCAATAGACAGCAATTTAGTATTTCTGCGAAAGCCAATATTTTCGCCGTTATTAGTGAGTTTATTACCGTCCTCCCAATCAACATTCCTGGAAAACTTGCTACTGAACATAGCCATTGTGCCGTCGATTAGCTGTCTCGAAGTTTGTTCAACATTACGATACAAAGCGACATTCAACAGTGTGGTTTTTAAAGCCCGGCTCTCCATCCTGTTCACCAACGCGCTTCCGCCAGACTTAGACGCTTCCGTGAATTGCAATGAGCTTGGCCCTACTCCATTGGATTTTATAAAAAATGCCTGGCCAGACTGGATCATGTTATTGATAGGGTTAGGATATGCTGCTCCACCACCACCGCCCGCAACTCTGAAGTCGGTTCCGTCATAACTTAACACCCGATACCCGCCTACTCCATAACTTCCTCCTAACGTAGGATCCCAGACGTAGATTTCGTATGTAAGATTTACACGAATCAGATTTCTCAAATCAACTGCGGAGGCATAAGGGTTCCCGACTGACTCAAACTTATCTGGTGCTACATTCGTTGTATAGTTTCCAACTAATAACTGGCCTTTTGTTCGCATAGTCGTTGAGGTACCAGTGCCTGTAAAACTGGATCTGTCGCCTCTTACAAATACCAACCAGCCCTTAGGATTAGCAGTTGCTACGCTTGTAGAAGCTGGTCCGATGTCCCAGGCATCGGTAAGTGAGTTATACGTTTTTATAGAGGTTGAAATGGAGGGTGCATCATAACCTGTGCTGCCAGCGGCGGGCCTGGTAAGCAATGTACCATAGCCAGGCCTTGCATTTCCTAAGGCTACATTGCTTTCCTGGAAATCCGCGTTAAGCGTTTGACCGGTAGTAGGCACAGCCAGAAATTGCCATGACTTCGTATGAAAAGGGGACGCAGTACCGACATTAATATACCGTTCAACAACGAATGCCCCGGCAGAACTGTAATTAATCGTAGCGTTAGAAGGAATCGCTGCAACATTTGCGGTTTGTGCCGCAGTGGATTTTAAAACAAAGATTGATGTATCAGCAATATTCAACTTCGACGCGCTTGCTAATTGTAACTCAGCAGCCACAGCTATACTATCGTTAATTGTAAATCCAGTGATATTATTGTTGGTCAAATTATTGAAAACAGACAGTGGAGGCAGTGATTTAAAAATTTGAGCGACGCTACCATTAAAAATAAATGTACCAGAGGATTGCCTGAATACGGCTGCTGAGGTTTTAGTAAAATTTCCAAGTACCGTGGTAATACCTGTCGAAGCTGCTTTGTTACCTGCGCCACTAATGACAAGATGATAATAAGGGACAGTATTGGAAATATTCTGGTTTGTAGTCTTCAT
>JANXYS010000089.1 GCA_025355935.1 Chitinophagales bacterium
CTTCCCCGCAGCGATGCTTTATGTTTTTTTTAGCACTGCTTTTTCCTCTTCTGCTTCATAGAACAATTTTTCTTTGCTTAGGTGCTCGTGATTAAAAACTGTTTCACGAATCATTTTCGAACGCTCCGTAGATTCTGTTGCTTTTTTAAAGAATAAAGCCGCAAGTTTTGGCTGATTGTTATCGGCATAATGATCACCGATATGGTTCAACAGCATAATACTTTCTTCCATGCCGCGAAGGGCACTGTATAAACCCTCTTCTATATTTTCTGTAACGGCTGAGAGCAGCGAATCGGCAGAAAACGCATGACCCGTATGGCAGCGGTAACGGGCAAGGTCGCCATCCATTATTCTTGATAATACGCCATGACATTCAGGACAGGTAAACGGCGTTAGGTCACCAATCTGCAGCGAGCCTTTCTTAAAAGCATTTTTTTCAGCAGCAATGTCAACTTCAATTTTTGTTTTTTCATCTTTCATAACCGTAGCTTTTTCAGTTATATTTTCATTTGATAATTTAACCAATAAACCTGCTATCTCTGCAACCGGTACGCAATAATCTACCTGTACTTCACGCAGGGCATTCGTTGGCATAGATGGCACTTCAGCATCAAGCGGATCTTGTACAATGGTTAATCCGCCATTATATTTTATGCGCCATAAACCGGCCGTTCCATCATCTAAAGCGCCTGATAATATTATGCCGATTACGCGGTTGCCATAGGTATAAGCAGCCGAGCGGAACAAGGGATCAACAGCAGGGCGAAAACGGTTTTCTTTTGGCCCATGAGTAATGCGAACTTTGCCTTCTTCAATAAGCAAATGATGATCTGGCGGTGCAACATAAATGCGGTTTGGTTTTATGGCTTCGTTATCATAAGCATGGGCTGCCTCGATGGTATTTACTTTATTGAGCACCTGCGGCAACACGCCGCGTATATCAGGGCTCATGTGCCATACGATAAATATGGGTGTTGCAAAATCCTGCGGAAGGTTTTTTACGATGGTTTTGAGGGCTTCGAAACCCCCGGCAGAAGCACCAATTACGATGATGCGAGGATGCTGATTCAACAATTCATACTGTGCATCATTTGCTTTTTTACCGGAGTTTATGCTGGCCATCCTAAGATTTTTTATGGAATCGAACTGCCAAGGCAATTGGAATTGATATTTAAGTACCGCCCATTTTTGATAGAATAAGTTTTCAAATCGTTTTTTGAAGTTAAACGAAAATCCCTGCACGGACAATGACAATAAAAACTTTGTAAATTATGGAAATAAGCACCTCATTTAAAAAGGTGTATGCGTTTGTAAACCTGCCCTAAACTCATGATTGACGTTGATACACATGCCTTTATCCATTGGCTCCTCTGGAAATATCCATATGCATAGGCTTAGCACTTAACATGTCGCCCAAACGAATTTCAGTCGGCCGCACCGAAGAATGGTAGTTGGTTTCCAGATTAAAAAAAACTGCAAGCCTGTGGCTAAAAGGTAACAAAGGTGTCGCTCGTCGAAATCACCCGCCTTGCCTGGTATGGCTAACCTTATAAACATTGATAATGTTCTGAAAAAAAAGGACGATAGTAAAAGTATTTACAGTAAAAAAATGGCATCCGGGTATACGGCCATGCGTAATTCCGCTACTGTCATATCAGCTATCTTTTCTTTGAGATTGATAAAAAACCCGGGATGAATTTTTTCAAATAGAGATTTAAATTTCAGCCAATCATCCTCCGTAAGAATCGTTTGCCTGCTAAGCTCAGATATAATGGCCTGCTGCTCGGAGGAAACCTGCCTTGTGTGTTGCCCGCTGTTCAAGCTTTTCTACAAGGATTGTTTTTTCTATGAGATTGGAGGTGAACATTTGCAATTGCTCCTTTGCCGAAATAATTTCTAGTTCTGCACTCTCCATTTTCAATTTTGGTTTAAGGAACCTGCGGTTTACAATGAGGAGAGTAAACAAGGAGCGCAGTATAATGCCCGCAATGATAACGTTCCTCAGCCTAACTTCCGACCTCTCTTCCTCTTTTAGCGTTTGAATTTTGTACCTGCTTATTTTATCATTTAGCTGCCCTGGAAATGTCTATACCGCTGGTACTGACAATTTTTTCTAACGAATCGTTCAATGTATGGTAAAGGTTACTATAAAAGAAAGCGCTATTATAATTATTCATCTGCCTCAAGATCTGCGTGCTGGTGAAATAAGCATTCTTCAAATAGCTGGCATCCGGCCACATTTTTAATAATTCAAAAGCTTCTCTTACTTCTGCCAATGCGATGGTTTTGTTTCCCCTGGCCAGGTTGGCTCTTGCAGTCCATTGCAATGAATTTCCAGCGTTATCATAAAACCTTCCCTGGCTGCTTATCTGGTAATCTTTTTTTAACAACGCATACGCGGTGTCGAAGCGCTTTTGGTCGTAATATATTTGCCCCATATTTCCGAAAACAATGCCAACCCAAACAGGGATATTTTCTTTTTCCGCAAGCTGTAACGCTTGGTTATAAAATATTATTGCTGAGTCGTATTGGTGCTGGCGGTGGTAACCTAATGCTACTGTATTAATACAGGAAATTGTAAATGGTTTAATTTCATTCCGGGAGTTCCTCCATGCAGCGACTGCTTTTTGTGCGTACCCAATACAATCCTTGTATTCCCTAACCTTATATAACATTTCGGCCAGGAATTGATAAGATTGCGGCGGGATGCTGCGCGCTAACTTTTCCGACATCTCTATACCACTCATTCCATACATCACGGCAAGACCGAGCTCGCCGAACTGGGAGATAATTTGTGCATATATTGCGAACTAACGAATGCTACCAGGTAGTCGTCCTCTGACTGGTACGCTTCCTCTAAAGCTGCACTTAGCAATTTCTTTTCTATCTCTTTTGCTTCGATTGAGTAAGTCCTCGCATTTTTCAGATACATAGTTCTGAAATAAATTTGTGAGGCCTTCAGGCAATAGAACCGGGCCTGGAAACAATGTCCTTTGGGCACTTGGGGCTATCAAGTAAGGCAAATCCAGACGTTTCAGCCGAGCCCTGTGATTCCGCTTTATGTAAACTCAATAGCGAGTTAAGTTTCTCAAGTTCTTTATTTCCCCCAATGCCCGTTTTATCCAAATCATTGGCCCATTTCCCGGCATGCAACTCTTTGGCAGCCTGTGAAAACACGGGCGAAGCTGATTGCAAAATCAATATTGCAAAAAGAAGGATGGTGCGCTTTGGACCTATTCGGCACATATAAAATTTCATGTTTTAAGAAAATAATAAGGCGCTTCTGTTTCGCCCTGGTTTGTGTATTCACGATGCCTTCAATCTACTATCGGTTTTTCCACTAAATTATAGACAATACGACAGCCCGAAAGTGGTACCGCATTGTGCAGGCCTGCCCGAGGGCAAGTCATCGTTAGCCGGGGGTGAATTTCAAAAGGTTTGTAACGATTGTCATCCCGCCGACCTTTATGGTTCAGCCGTGCGTTACGTGAGATCCTGAAGTCCAATGAACGCTTCTCCTGGCATTCGCTTCTTCAATAAGAGGTTCCTACTGAAGTTTTACAAAATAGGGCCCTTGTTATAAGGTAAGGTTTATAGCGAGATTTAAACGTTGCACGCTACCTTACTTAGCAATCGATTCAAATCTAAAAAATGAATTTGATAATTTCTAGTGCAACTGAAATCTTTATTTTATTTGCACTTAGTATATCACTTGCTTTTACTTCTTGTCTTCTGATGAAAGAAGCAGGTTTGTAAGGAAAACCAAGGGGCAAATTTCTGTTCCGTTATCGGTGTCCCCACAATTATAAAGTCATACTTCAAATGAGTATGCGTTTACTCTGGCGCCCTGTTTAATATTGAAAGAATTTTTGCCTAGAACATTTGCTTATTAAATTGCTCCTTTCGGTCGGGGCTTCTCTTGTTGCCGCTGGCAAACACAGCAGATATATTTTTCTGGTTATTTTTTAAGCACATGGTTTTAACCTCACCTCGTTTAAGTTATTTTGACAAATTTGCCCTCCCGATAGCAAACACCCAGAATTAAGGTATGGGAAGTATTAAATTGAGAAGAAGAAAAACATTCACCCCGAAATGATTAATTTCTTTCTGATTTGAAGATTCGCCTACTAATTTAATACAATATCACCGACCAAAAATTTAGTGTTTATTTAAAATTATTACTGTGTTAAGAAGCAGCTTTTAAAATTATTTTAGTTAAGTGTGCAAGGATTGAAGACTTTATTTCGAAAGTAACATAATTTTTCAAAGGGTAGTCTCAAACTTTCTCTATTAATTTAAACGACTTTAAGATAATTACGTCAAGTTCCTTTGGACCTTTTGAATTTTAGCTATATTGTCGCAAATTAATGAGAAGTAGTATGGTGAAAAATTCCTTTGAGCAACTTAATGAACTGAACATAACTGGCGTGGCTTACAAAAATGTCAGACTTAAAAAAGCAGTTTTTTCTTATTTCGCCAAAATCGGAAGCGCAACAATTTCAGATTTGTGTAAAGAGCTTAATCTGAGTGTTCCAAAAGTAACAAGTCTTATCAACGATTTGATTGCTGAGGGCATAGTGCAGGAAAATGGAAAAATTGAAAGCGCCGGGGGGCGCAAGCCGAGTTTATATGGTTTAATACCTGACGCAGCTTTCTTTATTGGTGTAGATGTGAAGAAAAGTTATGTCATCATCGGTCTGTCTGATCTGAATAAAAATGTAATTAAGATTTCCGAAAAGATACCGTATGCTCTTCACAATAGCCCTGAATCACTGGAACAACTTTGTGTAGTTATCCAACAATTTATCAAAGAAATCAGGATACCCAAAAAAAAGATTCTTGGTATTGGAATTAATCTCTCCGGACGCATCAACCACAAACTCGGCTATAGTTACAGTTTTTTTAATTTTAAAGAAGAACCACTTGCGAAGGTCATTGAAGGTAAATTAGGGATACGGGTTTTATTAGAGAATGATTCCAGGGGAATGGCTTACGGAGAATTCTATTCGGGTATTCTAAAGGAAGAACGGGATGTTTTGTTCTTGAACCTTGATTATGGAATTGGTTTGGGAATCCTTATTGATGGCCAGGTGTACTACGGCAAGTCGGGTTATTCAGGTGAGGTAGGCCACATTCCCCTTTTTGAAAATGAAATTCTTTGTCATTGCGGAAAGAAAGGCTGTTTGGAAACAGAGGCCTCGGGCTGGGCGTTAACACGGATGTTTAAACAAAAGTTGCAGGAAGGAAGTACTTCGGTGCTTTCCGGACAACATAAAAGTCGAGATATAGAAATGGAGGATATTATCAAGGCAGCAAACAACGATGATGTTCTTGCAATTGAGCTGATTGAGGAAGTAGGGCGAAACATAGGTCGGGGTATAGCTATATTGATCAATATTTTCAATCCACAGTTGGTTATCCTGGGCGGCAGCCTCACAGAAACGGGAGATTGTATCAGGCTACCTATAAAAAGCTCCATTAACAAGTATTCATTGAACCTTGTTAATAATGATACGCAATTAAAGATGTCTAAATTAGGCCAACATGCAGGCGTAATTGGTTCCTGCCTTCTGGTGCGGGATAAAATTTTATCTTTCGATTAAACTCATCCAAGGGGATAGTTAATTAATTCCGGTATGTATACGATAGGGAGACGTAAAAAATAAGCCTCCAGGAAACAGGCTGAACATTAATCGTAAAACAGCCCGCTAAACATGGTTGAATCCGTCATAAGCACGAAGAATCATATTTGATATAGCTTTCCATCCCGGCAAGGGTATTATTTCATTTGCCGAAGTATTTACAAGGCCTCCAGGCACTGCGATCTATCAAGCTAATCTTCCTTTTTTTTAATCATTTTGAACCCGGGATATATTTCCGGGCTGCAACGCCTAAAATATCAGGTAACAGTTTTGACAGAACTTATGTTAATATAGCTGACTTATTAAAAAAATTAAAAAAGATTTTGGTGTTATTAATAAATATCTATAACTTGTTGGCAGTAATTAATTGAATCGGGGCATAGGAATGAAATTAATTTGATGAAGACTGGTTTTACAAGAAAAGTCATATAAAATTAATAATCATTTGTAATATATTTTAAAAAGTACTAATAAGGAATAATAAATATTAAATAGGTCAACTTATGAGACAAATCCTTTTACTCAGCTTCGCAGCCTGCATCATTTTTATTCAGTCTTGTAAAAAAGATGATGGAGCCAATCCCTACGATCCCAATACCGCTGTAACTGTTTCGACTATGCCGAAAATTTCATCTTTTTCACCGCAAAGTGGAAAGACTGGTGATACAGTTTATATAAAGGGTATCAATTTTACCGGTGCAATTGCGGTAACATTTGGAGGTAAAAGCGCAGGAGCTTTTGCAGTTACCTCAGATTCTACAATACGAGCCATTGTTGGTATTGGCTCAAGCGGTACGATCGCTGTTACGAATGGAAAAGGTACAAAGGCCCTGCCCGGTTTTACCTATATCGTTCCGCCGCCGCCGGTTACCAATGGCAACCTTGCTTTAAACAAGCCAGCGAGTGCATCAACAAGTTTTAATGATCCGCAATTATCGGTTGATGGTAACCTGGGAACCCGTTGGTCCCTGGCGGCAGCAACTGAAAATGAATGGTATAAAGTAGATCTCCAGGCGGTTAAAAAGATTAACCGGGTCGACATCAAGTGGGAAGGGGCGTACGCTTCTGAATACACCTTGCAGGTGTCTCTTGATAATGTAACATTCAAAACTGTGTTCTCGACCACCTCAAACCCTGGTGGTGATGTAAGCAATAGCTTTCCTGCAGTGGACGCACGATATGTAAAGATCTTGCTTATTAAAGGCGCTCTGCCTTATCCAATGTCGTTCTGGGAATTCGAAGTTTATGCAGATCCTCCTCCGGTTAACCTGGCTTTAAATAAAACAGCCTCTGCATCAACCAGTTTCAATGATCCGCAATTATCCGTAGATGGAAACCTGGGGACGCGCTGGTCTCTGGCTGCCGCAACCGAAAATGAGTGGTACAAAGTTGACCTCGGAAAAGTTGAAAACATCGGACGCGTTGACATCCACTGGGAAGGTGCGTATGCAACAGAGTATGCACTACAGGTTTCTACTGATAATGTAACATTCAAAACAGTATTTACAACTACTACAAACCCTGGGGGCGATGTGAGCAACACGTTCACTGCAGTAGATGCACGGTATGTAAAGATCCTGCTTATAAAAGGTGCGTTACCTTATCCAATGTCCTTCTGGGAATTTGAAGTATACAAAAAATAATAACTCCTGTTTATATAATCGCTTTCCCGGGCATCAACTAAATTTTTATGAAGAAAAAAAACATCCTGATAGTTTTGATAACTGGATTGATTACTATCACTACTGCCTGTCAAAAAGATCAGCATCCAGCGAAGATACCAATCACTAATTCACCCGCTGACGTGTTAGTTACAATCTATGACTCGGTTATATTTAACCAGGTTAGATATATCCTTTCCAATCAGTTACCGAGCGGTGCTATCAAAGATAATCTGGAGCCGAATAGCAGGATCTGCCCCTATTTCGCCAGTATCGCCTGCCGTGCTTTGCTTAAAAAGCCGACTGCTGAAAATGTCGCTGCAGTAAAAAAATATTTGATTTGGTACATGAGCAAGCTGAATGGCACCATCAATCCCAAAACCGGTGGTAGCGAAGTGGCGGGCTCCGTTTATGATTATTACGCCCCCGGCGAAACTACCAATGGGAAATACGATTCGGTGGATTCTTATGCGGCATTATTTCTTATCCTCATGAAAGAATATGCAGAGCTTTCGCCCGCAAATCAGGACTGGGCTAAAGGATATGCTACACAGCTTAACATGATTGGTAGCGCATTGGAAAAATGTGTCGATAATGCTAGTAATACCGTTCCTACGGGCTTTAGCGTCGATGATAACGATGGCCTTTCAATTGATTCCTATGTGCATGGGGCGAAGTATACTATGGACAACTCAGAAGTGAATGCAGGGTTCAAAGCCATGATATGGCTGCAAACAAATGTATTGGGTGGTTCACAAGTAGCTCATTTCAAAACCCTGTTAGATGGCAACACAAGTGCAATTGAAAGCCAGCTTTGGCGCGGGACGATGTACAACTGGTATGACAATGGAAGTACTGGTGCTACGTTTTCCAAATGGTCTACCTTCTATGCTGATGCAACCTGTCAATTGTATCCTGGTATGTTTGGCGTAATCGATCCATTATCAGCTCGCGCAAATCTCCTTTACAGCACCTTTAATTATTATTATCCAGCCTGGTCACTCGGCACTATATATTCTGGCGGTTATCCATGGGCAGTAATAAGTTATGCCGCAGCCATAATCAATGATAAGCCTCGGGTCGACCAATACATAAATCATATATTATCCTTAAATCGGGGCGGTACCCAAAAAGACCTATGGTATGATGCTGAGGCGGCATTTGTAATATTGGCCGCTGACAAAATGAAAAACCAGGCTAGTACCCCGGTATTTGTTCCAACTCCTTTTGTTCCTCCAGTCAACACAACAGATAATCTTGCCTTAAACAAGACGGCAACAGCATCCACCAGTTTCAATGATCCTAAGTTGTCTATCGATGGAAACTTAACCACCCGCTGGTCGTTGGCTGCCGCCACTGAAGGTGAATGGTATAAGGTTGACCTGGGCTCAATTGGAACTGTAGGGCGCGTCGATATCAAGTGGGAGGGCGCTTATGCGACCGATTACGCTTTACAGGTATCAAAGGACGACGCAACCTATACAACGGTATTTTCAACGAATGCGAGTACCGGTGGCAACGAAAGTCGCGCCTTCACTGCAGTCCAGGCGCGATACGTAAAGATTCTGCTTAATAAAGCGGCACTCCCTTATCCTATGTCATTTTGGGAATTCGAGGTTTATCAAAAATAAATTGCCGACAAAATTTGTCGCTAGAAACTGAACGAACTTAAGAATAATACAATCTTCAATCATCATCAATGGAATTTACACGCTTTAATATATCTGAATTATGAAAACACTGTTTATAAAAAAATTGGCTAGTTGCCTATGCGTTGTTTTCCTCCTCTGTTCTCAAAGCCTTTGGGCGCAGGAGCCAGGAATTTCCGGAAAAGTCACCGACATGGAAGGTGCGGCATTAAGGGGGGTAACGGTAACGGTTAAAGAATCCGGGAAAGCCACCTCAACAAATGAACAGGGTGAATTTAAATTGTCCGCCCCGGCAGTTCAAACCACTATCTCATTTACACTTATCGGCTATGGCACCAAAGATTACATAGTGAAGCCTGGTCAGTATATCAATGCTGTTATGGAAACAGTCGTGTCGGACCTAAAAGCCGTTGTTGTGGTAGGGTACGGATCTGTTACTAAGAAAGAAATTACCGGGGCTGTATCTGTTATCAAGGGCAGCGACTTTAACGATATGCCTGTACGAAGTGCTGCGGATATATTGCAGGGTAAGACTTCCGGTGTAACGGTTTCGCAGAGTAGTGGCAGTCCGGGTTCAGCGTCAGTTGTGCGGATCAGGGGTGTCGGTTCCATAAACGGAAGCACCGATCCTCTGTATATAGTAGACGGCCTGCCGCAAACTGATATCAACTACCTCAATCCGAACGATATTGAAAACATCGCTGTGCATAAGGATGCTTCAGTGGCCGCGATTTACGGTTCACGCGCATCGAACGGTGTAATAATTATAACTACAAAGTCCGGCGCAAAAAATGATAAGATATCTGTTTCTTACGATGCTTATTATGGTGCACAGTCGCCCTGGAGGCGCCCACACATGCTCAACGCAACAGACTTTATAACTTATAAAAATCTTGCTGCAAGCAATGCTGGTGCAACGCCTCAAAATGACTTCTCAACTAAAACCAATATTGACTCTATCCTGCGTTTTGTGGCAGCAACCACAGGCCCGGATGGTACCGACTGGTGGAATGAAATTACCAGGTATAATGCACCCGTTCAAAACCATAACGTTAGTATTAGTGGAGGCAATAAATCTGTTAGTTTTTTATCAAGCCTCGCATACCTCGACCAAAAAGGCATCATTCAAGGCTCCGACTATGGCAGGATGTCCTGGCGTAATAATATCAATGCCAGGATAAGCCCAAAGTTTAAGCTCAACAGTAATTTCGGTGTGATATATGAAGATCGCCACACCATTGACGAGAACAACCCGTTTACTGGTACAATATTCAGTGGCATGACCGCCGATCCAATTACGCCTGTATACCGAAATGATCTCCAGGGCCTTCCTTCTTTTCTGGGAGGTATCAAAAACGGATATGAACCGAACAGCGTTTTTTCCCAATACGCCGGAGTCTTATATTCAAACAAGCGTAATCCTGTTGCACAGATAGATCGGCTACGCCAAAACAAATATGAAAGCCTTAGCATGAAAGGCGGTATTACAGCCGATGTGCAGCTATTAAAATCGCTTGGCTTTCAAATCCGCGGTGGAATGGACATCAACCGCTCTTTTACAAATGCATTTACTCCAAAATATTCTCTGAATTCATTTGATAACAGTGCTAATAACACAGTTTTCAATGCCTCCTACATGAGCAACTATTTTGTACTGGAAAATACGCTTAACTACAACCAAACCTGGGGTAAATATCATCTAACAGGATTGGCAGGTATATCAGCCGAGGTAACGAAGGTATCATCATTTAATGCGTCCGTACAGGGGTTGGTCAACAATAATCCCGACATGCGTATCCTGAATGCCGGAACTATAAATCCCGCCGTGGCAGGTTATCCATATTCAAACTCACTGAGTTCTTACTTTGGGCGTTTAGGGTTTGATTATGAAGGCAAATATATAGTTGCTGTTAATTTCCGTAGAGATGGCTCATCCCGTTTTGCTGAAGGTTATCGCTGGGGTACTTTTCCTTCGATATCAGCAGCATGGCGGTTTACAGAGGAACCGTATTTTCAGGCCGCTTCAAGCAATTGGCTTAATAGTGGCAAATTACGAGCTAGTTATGGTTTAATAGGTAATCAAAACATCGGTGGTGGTGCATATTTGTCTACCTACGGAAATTCAATTTACGATCGTTATTTATTTGGTAATAGCAGTACCCCGTACGTTGGTGCCGGGCGTATTTCAACCGGAAACGAAGTGCTGCAGTGGGAGACAGCAAAACAGATGGATATTGGTTTGGACCTGTCCATGTTTTCTAACCGGGTAACTTTTGTTGCAGATTATTTTGACAAGAAAGTCGAAAAGATGCTGATGATCGTGCCGTTGCCCTCTGCTCTCGGATTTCCAGGTCCTCCTTACTCAAATGCAGGAAACATGCAAAACAAGGGTTGGGAATTTGAACTCGGATATAATAAAAGTAATGGACCGGTCAACTATTCCATCAATGGAAACTTATCTGCTTACCGGAACAAAGTAACTGCCCTCGGTAACGGCGAAGCGATTTTTTCTACCGCCCATCTTGGAGAGATTATCACCAAGACCGAAGTGGGTATGCCAATAGGGTACTACTATGGATATGTAACAAACGGAATATTTCAAAGTGCGAAAGAAGTTGAGGGCAGTGCGCAAAGAGATATTTCCTCACCTGGCGATATACGTTTCAAAGATTTAAACGGGGATGACGTAATCGACGCAAAAGACAGAACCATTATTGGCAACCCATGGCCTAAGTTTGTGTACGGTATCACAGGAAATATTGCTTATGCAGGATTTGATATGAGCATATTTCTGCAGGGTTCACAGGGAAATGACGTGATGAATATACTACGTTATGATACGGAGTCGGGTACAGGTTATTATAATGCACCAAGGGGATTCCTGGATAAGTCCTGGAGTGGCCCCGGAAGCACCGACAGGTATCATAAAATTTCTCAAACCCAGGGAATCAATAATAGTGTCTCTGACTATTTTGTTGAGGATGGTTCATACTTACGATTGAAGAACCTGCAATTAGGCTACAATTTTCGCGGGAATTTTATTCAAAAATTGAAGATGGATAAATTAAGGTTTTTCATCGGTGCACAAAACCTTCTAACCATCACCGGTTATTCAGGACTTGATCCGGAAATTGGATCTGCCGATCCAAAACTCACCGGCATCGACCAGGGGTTTTATCCACAGGCAAGAACATTCATGTTTGGTATCAACGCAAAATTTTAAAAAACTACAATGAAAAAATCACTTTATATTATCATGTCCTTCATCCTGCTGGGAGTGGTATCCTGTAAAAAAGATTTCCTTAACAGGCCACCCGTCGGTGTTCAGACTGAAGAAAACTTTTTTAAATCACCCGGTGCAGCTTTCAAAACTGTGGTGAAGTGTTACCAGTCGTTTAATGACGCTTATGGATATGAAGCGCCCCGTGCCGAGTTGGGTAATATGGCGACTGACGATAGTGAAAAAGGCGGATCAGATGCCGGCGATCGTCCTTTTGTAACTGACCTCGGATATGGCCGGGCGTTAGCAAGCAATCCTAGTCTGCAAAACTATTGGTCCAACTGTTATCTTGGTATCGGCAACTGCAATGTGGGCTTAGACAACTTGCCCAAGAATAAGCTTTTGGATGATAATGGTTATGAATTAAAGACTGCTGTTCGCGACCGTTATCTCGGGGAGATGAAGTTTGTAAGAGCTTATCTTTATTTGGAACTGGTACGGGTTTTTGGCGGTGTGCCACTTGTGCAGGCAACTCCAACCGTTAATGACGGCAAAACGCTGGTAAGGGCAAGTGCTACCGAAGTATTTAAATTTATTATTAAAGATTTTGAAGAAGCTGCCGCCAGCCTTCCTGCAAAAAAAGACATGCCCGCTGAGGAGTTGGGCCGTGCCAGTAAAGAGGCTGCATGGGCGATGCAAGCAAGGGTCTACCTTTATTTTGCTAAAGATGATCCCTTACTATTTGAAAAAGCCAGGTCTGCTGCAAAAAAAGTAATCGATCAAAATGCTTTCTCACTAGCTCCTGAGTTCCAGGATTTGTTTCTAACTGATGGGTATAAAACCCCGGAGCCAGTTTTCTCAATTATAAAAGGCGATAATCCCGGTGCAAACGTATACGGTGCTTTTACACCTACCTATACTTCCCCTCGCGGTGCCACAGGTGCGTATGGATTTGATCAGCCAACGAAGGATTTAGTGAACGAATTTGAAGCCGGCGATCCTCGGTTACTGTTTACCGTAATTGAACCCGGAGATGTTTTCCCGAAAGTTTCGGGACAGGAAGTTTTAGATTTCTCATCATATCCGAGTACGGGATTTCATAGCCGTAAAAGCTATTTGCCACCAACACGTCGCGGCGCAGGC
>JANXYS010000099.1 GCA_025355935.1 Chitinophagales bacterium
CATTTATGGCAAAGGGTTCGACCTCGCCAGTATTGTAATGCTGGTGGGGGGCCTGTTCCTGATATATAAGTCGGTGAAGGAAATTCATGGAAAACTTGAAGGAGAAGATCCTAGTGACTATGATAATAAAAGCCAGGCACTTTCACTTGGAAAAGCTATGGTTCAGATAGTGCTCATTGATGCCGTATTTTCATTTGACAGTATTATTACAGCCGGTGGCACAGCTAAGCATGTAGAAATAATGATCGCTGCGGTTGTTATTGCGATGGTGATTATGTTCCTTTTTAGTCCCAGGATATCAGCATTTGTTCATAAACATCCTACTATAAAAATGCTGGCTCTATCATTCTTGGTGATGATTGGGCTAAGCCTTGTAATCGAAGGATGGACTCCTGAAAAAGCCCATGAACTCGGACTAAAAAACTATATCTATTTTGGGATGGCATTTTCCTTCACTGTCGAATTACTGAACATGACAATGATGAACCGGAAGAAAAAACGAAGAATTGTCGAATTTAATGAACCCCAATTGAGACAGAAAGTTACGGGTGGGGATGATACTGCTCATTAACCCGAGCAAAGCATTACAGCTGCTACAATTCCTGCTGTTTCTGTACGCAAGCGAGTGCGCCCTAGGCTTACTGGTATAAAGTTGCTGTTAACTGCGGCAGCAATCTCTTCTTTGCTAAAATCACCTTCAGGTCCGATTAAGACAACACTGGTGTTATCTCCCGCTTTTATAGCATCCCTTAGAAAAAGCTTTTCTTCTCCGTCTTCACAATGCGCTATAAATTTTTGTGTTGCATTGCACCCCGCGATATAAGCACCGAATTTTTGTGGTGGTTTAATTTCGGGTAGCCATGACTGTTGGCTTTGCAACATAGCGCTTATCAATATTCCCTTCATTCGGTCTAAACGAAAATGCTGTTTTTCTGTTCGGGTACATAGGAGGGGCATAATTTCAGACACTCCGATCTCCGCTGCTTTTTCGAGAAACCATTCAAATCGGGTATTATTTTTTACAAGTGAAATCGCTATTACTTTCATATCCGAAGGTCGGGGAGTAAAAATTTTAGAAATAATTTTAACTCCACATTTCTTACGATCATTATCCACAATCACTGCCACGTAAACATTCCCTTTGCCATCTGTTAAGCGTAGCTCTTCATTTATTGACATTCGCAAAACCTGTACTACGTGTTTAGAGGTTTCCTCAATCAAATAGATGATTTCAGCTGATGGATCAATCTTCTCTAAATAAAAAAAAGGTAAACTCATAGCCAGATTATTTGTTAGAAAATTTTCTGGGACATCTGTTAAAAGTATTTTAATGATTGCGAGACAAAATCAAACATCATTATAACACTGAAATTCAGCGTTAGCACATAAGTAATTTGGAGAAGGCATCATAATGGCCGGCAACTAATCCGGATAGGAAAAGTCAATGATAATTCGTTTTACATCTTTTTATACGCTTTCTAGTCAATCGCTGCTTTACATTACAAATTGTAATTAAAAGGGAGCATCATCATCAAATGCACCATCATTCATCTTACTTCCCTTTTGTATATACATGCTGGCTCCGTCGTCAGTTCCGCCACCACTTTGCACAGGTTTCCAACTCCCGCCGCCTGGTGCGCCCGGGTTGAAGTCTGCCCCGGCTTCATCTTCTACGAACTTCTGGATATGAAGAAGAGCACGAAGCTTAATAGTTTCAAGGCTACCGTTTCTATGTTTAGCGATTTTTACGTGTGTCTCACCTTTGTTATTCTCACCAAATTCATTTGCGGTGATATCATAGTACTCTGGCCGGTAAAGGAACATTACCATATCAGCGTCTTGCTCAATAGCACCCGATTCGCGCAAATCACTCAACTGAGGCATTTTATTACCTTCTTTTCTTTTCTCTACCTCCCTGCTCAATTGTGAGAGGGCGATGATTGGTACCTGAAGTTCTTTCGCGAGGCCTTTCAGGTCGCGGGATATTTTGCTTATTTCCTGCTCGCGATTACTGTTCCTGTCGGCGCTTCCGCTCATTAACTGGAGATAATCAATTATAATAATTCCAACGTTATGCTTGTTCTTTAACCTGCGGCATTTAGCGCGGAGTTCAAATATGTTCAACGCGGCTGAGTCATCAATAT
Source organism: Chitinophagales bacterium (assembly GCA_025355935.1). Lineage (GTDB taxonomy): Bacteria > Bacteroidota > Bacteroidia > Chitinophagales > Chitinophagaceae > Ferruginibacter. Next base: position 2,145 of record JANXYS010000099.1, read on the forward strand.
ATATTGGGGCCTTGGAAAGTTTTTCAATTCCCCGCTTATAAAGTTGTTTCATCTCATGCTCTTCCAGCTTTCCGCGGGCAATTTTTTCAAGCCATATCTCACTCTCAGCACTTAAAATACGCTGTACGAGCTGGCTGCTACTCATTTCCAAACTAAAAAAGGCAACCGCCGTAGGCTTCGTGGGGTGAAGAGCCGCGCTACGGGCAAGATTTAGCGCAAATGCGGTTTTACCAACAGAAGGCCTGGCTGCCAAAATGATTAAATCGGTCGGCTGCCAACCATAAGTAATTCGGTCAAGTGATGGAAACCCGGTAGGTACGCCCGTAATATCATCCTGGCGTGTACGCATATCTTCGATCCGCTGGATAGTTTTTACAAGCACTGTATCGATGTCGTCGAAATTTTTACGGAGATGATTGTTAGTAATTTCAAACAGTTTTGTTTCTGCGTCGTCTAACATGTCAAAAACATCCGTACTGTCTTCGTAAGCATCTCCTATGATTTCACCACTTATGCGAATAAGTTCGCGCTGAATAAATTTCTGCAGAACGATCCTGGAGTGGGCCTCGATGTTAGCGGAGGAAACAACTGAATTCGTAAGTTTGGTCACGAAATAAGGACCGCCGACAATTTCCAGTTCTTCCCGAACCTTTAGTTCCTCTACTACGGTAAGAAGATCAATAGGCAAGCTCTTAATCGCAAGGCCTTGCATGGCCTTAAAGATCTTTTGATGAGCATCAACATAAAAACATTCAGGCTTCAGAATTTCAATTACGGCATCGAATGCGCTCTTTTCAAGCATAATTGCACCGAGTATTGCTTCCTCAAGTTCTTTTGCCTGGGGTGGTATTTTGCCAAAAACCATGTTTCCAAGATCGAGTTTTGGTTTCCGGATCCCTTTTCTGTCTTTATTAAAATTGGCTAATTCCATTTAAAATTCTTTAATCCGTACAAATAATACCTTGGTTAATACCGGTATCGGAAAATACTATCAAAAGTAACCCGGGTGCGTTACTTAAAATCATATAGCAGCAGCCAATACAGGGCGGCAAGGTAGTAGCAAATCGGTAATGTTATCTTAACATTTGTTTGTTATTAACTTTTATTAGCGATTCTCCACTTTTAATTCACAGGTAAATGTAGGTTATTCACGGATTGATAACAGGGTTATACACATCTCCTTTCCATGCAGATATTCAAAAGGATCATTTTATCAACAAAAATTTCGACCCTTAATTTTCTTTTGTGCACCTTTCAAATATTTTCTTCACTTTGAATTCTGGGTAGAATTATTTAAAATATGTAGTTATTGTTCTCAAATTCTATTTCGTCCTCAGCCAAGGCCAAAAAACTATCTTTGCCTCGAAAATTATATTAACACATGATTATTTCTTACAACTGGCTAAGTGAATATTTACCGGAAAAAATTCAACCTGAAAAACTTAGCCGGATACTTACCTCTATTGGCCTTGAAGTTGAAGGCTTGCACATATACGAATCTGTAAAAGGTGGACTTGCAGGCCTTGTTACCGGTGAAGTACTAAGTTGTGAAAAGCATCCCGATGCGGATAAATTAAAGATTACCCAGGTAAATACAGGCGAGGGGGCACCTCTGCAGATAGTTTGCGGAGCTAACAATGTAGCCGTCGGACAAATAGTTATTGTAGCTCCTGTCAATACTATTATACATCCCGTTAAAGGGGAACCAATTACAATAAAAAAAGCACGTATCAGAGGAGTGGACAGCCAGGGAATGATTTGTGCGGAAGACGAGATTGGAATAGGAACCAGTCATGATGGCATCCTGGTATTACCCGCTGATACCCCAGTTGGAAAAGAAGTTTCCCAACTATTTCCGTCATACGAAGACTATATTCTCGAAATTGGGCTAACGCCAAACCGAATGGATGCAATGAGCCACCTGGGTGTTGCCCGGGATGTATGTGCTTATCTTACGCACCATGAAAAAAAGAAATTTTCCGTAAAATCACCTTTTAAAGCCGAAGTAAGGCCTGATAATCATCTTTTTGATATTAATGTAAGAATCGAGGATGCAAAGAATTGCCGTCGCTACGCCGGAATCACCATAACTGGGATTCATGTTGCCGATAGCCCCGACTGGTTGCAACGGAGATTGAAGGTTATTGGCTTGAAGCCAATAAACAATATCGTTGATATCACAAACTTCATTCTGCACGAAACCGGACAACCGCTGCACGCCTTTGATGCTGATAAAATCACAGGCAAAACGGTGATTATAAAGAAAGCCGAAGCCGGAACTTTATTAACAACGCTCGACGATAAACAGCGGAAACTTACAGGTAACGAATTAATAATTTGTAACAGTGAAACTGTCATGTGCCTGGCCGGGGTTTACGGTGGAGCCGATAGTGGCGTAACAAATGATACTAAAAATATTTTTCTGGAAAGTGCATGGTTCAATCCTGCATCAGTTAGAAAAACCTCTCTTGAGCATAATTTGCGAACTGATGCAGCAACCCGCTTTGAAAAGGGCGTTGACATTGGGAATACCGCAACCGTTTTGAAACGCGCTGCGCTAATGATTAAAGAGATTTGCGGCGGTACATTTTCCGGTGACCTTATTGATGTTTATCCCATTGTTGCCGAGCTTAAAACAGTAGGTCTGAAATACCACTATTTAAAGAAACTGAGTGGTAAAACTTATCATGCAAATACGGTGAAAAATATTCTTGTAGCCCTCGGCTTTTGCATCGCAGAGGAAACCACCGACGAATTATGGGTGACCGTTCCCTCAACCAAACCTGATATCCAAATACCGGCTGACATTGTAGAAGAAATTATGCGCATCGATGGGCTCGATAATATCGAAATCCCCAGTGCCATCACCATCACTCCATCAATAAATAGCAGTGCTGGAGATATTGCATTAAAAGAAAAAATTGCAAATAATCTTATTGGGCAGGGATTTTACGAAATCTTCACTAACAGCATCACCAACAGCAAATATTACAACCCACAAACATTGGCTTCTGCAGTAAAAATGATTAATAACTTAAGTGCAGACCTTGATGTAATGCGTGCCCGAATGCTGGAAACCGGACTTGAAGTAGTAGCGCATAACATCAATCGGAAGAATACAGATTTGATGCTGTTCGAGCTAGGCAAAACCTACCAGACAGAAGCAGTTGGAAGATATTTAGAAACCAAACACCTGGTGCTTTACCTGAGTGGCAGGACCGCCGGTGGTGACTGGCAATCAGACGCAAAAAAGGCGGATTTTTTTCAACTAAAAGGTACTTGTCAGAATATATTGACCGTTGCGGGCATTAAAGATTTTAAGATGGAGCCTGTAGACACAGAAGGATTGGAGAATAGTGTGAAAATGACCGTAAATGACAGATTGGTAGGATACGCTGGGTCAGTCGCGGTTGCAACACTTGCTAATTTTAGCATTAAAGAACCGGTTTTTTACGCGGATCTGTACTGGGATGAAATTCTATATCTGGCTCAACCCGCGAAAATCGCTTATCGTGAGGTATCGAAATATCCCGCTGTTGAACGTGACCTCGCTCTAGTTTTAGATAAAAACGTAACCTATGCGCAGATCGAGCAGGTAGTTACTCAAGCAAAAATTTCAGCCCTGCAGCCCATCCGGCTTTTCGATATTTTTGAAAGTGAAAAACTAGGAAACGATAAAAAATCAATGGCTGTAAATTTTACTTTCCTGGATGAGAGCAAAACGCTTACGGATAAAGAAATTGACGGCTGGATGACGGCACTTGTGCGGAGTTTTGAACAAAGTTTAAGGGCCGAAATTAGAAAATGAGTCATAGAAAGACTAAACCTGCAACTTAGATGATTGATCCGAATGAACATATTAAAGTAATTTCCGGTAAGGTGCATCAGTTACTCCGGCTATTTGAAGCACTCCAAAAGGAAAATGAAAAAAATAAAAATTCTCTTGCCGAGCTGGAAAAGCTAAACATTGAGCGGGAGACGACCATTAGGGATCTTCATCAGCAAAACCTTGTATTGA
>JANXYS010000103.1 GCA_025355935.1 Chitinophagales bacterium
ACTCATTTCAATTTTGGTAATGGTTAAATCCTGCTTGCTGTTGGCTAATTTGTTTTCAGCGCTTATTTTCTTAGCTATTGCATTTTGAAACTGCTGGTTCCTTATTTCTAATTGTGTTAAGGAAACAAGACCGCTGTCATACATGGCTTTCTGCCGGTTGTATTGTTTTGTGCCAATGATGAAATCGTTATTTGCCGCCGCTGCTTCTGCACTGTCGGCCTGTACTTTAAAATGCAATTGGCTGAGTTTGTTTTTTAACTGGTCCAGTTTTAGCTGAAGCCCGGTGTTAATAGCGCCAATCTGTTTGTCTGCCACGCCAATTTTACTTTTGTAATATTCAACAGATAATTGTTTACCGCTGAGTTGTTCTTTTGTTCGTTGTAATAATTCAGGATCCAGGTAGTCTGTTTTTACTTCTGTTAATTGAACGAGGGTATCACCAGCTTTTACATAGTCACCTTCTTTGATATGCCATTTCATAACTCGTCCGCCAATGATGGTGTTTACTTGTTGCGGACGCTGGTCTTGAAATAAAGTTGTTACTGTTCCTTTTGCACGTATGTTCTGTGTCCACGGAAGAAACAAAAAGATAACGAAGACCATTACAAAAATAAAAAACCATTGTTTTACCCGGCTATTTTTACCCTGCAAATAGATATATGAGTACGACTTTATTTTATAGTTATTCATTATCATTTTCTTGAGATGTACCAGATGTAACAATGCTGCCATCCACCATTGTTATAATCTTATCGCATTGTGTGCCAAACTCTTCATCATTACTTACTACTATTACCGTTGTATTTTCTATTTCGGTGAGTAGCTGTATAATTTGTAAACGGTAGCCTTCTTCAGTATTTGTCCAGGGTTCTTCCAACAGTAATAAACGGGGCTTACCTGCTAAAGCTCTTACCAATAATATTTTATGGATAATAGTACTGGGTAAACGTTTTCCGGTGGGGTCAAGTATGGTGGCGTAACCGTTTTTTAAAGTAGCAATGAAATCTTTGAGACCCACTTTACCGGAATAGCCAATAACGCTTTCCATGCTTATTTCTTCGTTGCCCAGCGAAATGTTTTCCCAAAGTGTACCATTAAAAATATCCTGCCGGTTCAGCAACACACCCGTTTGTGAACGAATAGAAGTGAGGTCATAATTGCCGATAGGTACATCATCCAGGAGCATTGCACCTTTAAAGTCGGTATAGGCGCCCGCCATTAACCGCAACAAGGTGGATTTTCCAGAACTATTATTTCCTTTTATACAAACTTTTTCACCACTGTTTATTTGAAGTGAAATGTTTTGTAGCGTGTCTGTTTCATCATCGTAACTGAAACTTAATTCTTTCATTTCCAGCTTAAGTCCTTTATCAGATTTTGAAAGTTGCAGGGCGCCGTTTGTTTCAATAGGTTTATCTGTGAGATTGGCCATTTTTTCAACCGACGTTAGGGTATCATAAACACTCTCAAGATTCATGATCAATTTCTCCACTGAATTCAATACCAATAATATTACAATTTCAGCAGCTATGAATTGACCGATATTTAGTTGCTGGTTTACCAACAGCAGTGTACCCACAATAAGCATGGCGGCTGTAATAATAGTTTTAAAGATTACCAGTACATTATACTGAAATAGCAATATTTTAAAATGATTGTTTCGGGCTTTGAGATAACCAATTACACTTTCATCTGTTTTTCGCATATGCAGGTCATTGCTTTTGGCAAGCTTCATTGATTTGATAACTCTCGCGGATTCTGCCAGCCATCCGGCAACTTTGTATTTATAGCTGCTTTCGTTCAGGCTGGATTGCAGCCCGTTGCTGCCTGTATAACGCAATATTAGCCAAAGTAATATTATTAAAATAGTACCGAAAAGGATAAATGCCGCATGATAGAAGGATAGCAATATCAGCCCAAATAATATCTGAATGCTTGCGGTTGGTATATCCAGTAAAATTTTGGATAAACTTTTTTGCAGTACCGGGATATCAAAAAAACGGTTGACGAGTTCCGGTAAATAGATATTATCGGTTTTTTTCAGGTCAAGCTTTGGTATGTGTTCAGCAAAGGCAAAAGCATACCGTACAAATAACCTTTGTTGAATTTTCTCAATTATCTTCATCTGGTTTACCTGCATAATGCCCACCGAAAACACACCAAGCACAACCAGTATAATAAGTACAACCAGCGAAGCCCTCATAGAAGCACCAAGTACGAAACCAATGATAGCCTGTACACCAAGTGGTAATGAAAGTTGTATTAATCCATTTAGTATGGCATAGATATAAACAGCAGCGATTTCTTTTCGCTCAAGGTTTAACAGGTTCAATATCCGGGTAAGCGGGCTCGAAGTTTTTGACATGAAATGGGTTTAAAAACAAGTAACAGTAGAATACAAATATTCAGGGCTCATCGAAAGTTCTTTGTCGCGCAAAAATTATTAACAACGACATTCAACAGTTTTAGCAGCAAAACCCAAATTCAGTAGTGTTGAATTTTTAATCTATTGTTATGTCGCGATGTAAATTCATTTTTATAATTCTCTTTTTAATCTTATCAGGAAGGTTGATGGTTATTGCACAATAGAGGTCGCGATAATGGCAACAAAAAAGACCACGATCTTGCAGACAAATCGATTTTTAAGTATTTGAATAAGTTTATTTGGTTCATATTTTAAGGTTATTCAGCAAAGATAGGACTATTATCTTAAAAGATAGTATCACTACTATAAATAATTGTAAAATATTTTTTTAGTAGCTTTGTTCCTGTATTCAGCCGATAACGTAAATACACTAAAATGAATTTGCAACCACAAATAAGAATGAACGAGGATTTATTCCTCCGTAACCCAGAGCATACAGAGTTGGGTAAGAACATTATAAAATATAGTATTGAATTAATTGAAAAAGATGGTTTTGAAGCTTTTACCTTTAAAAAATTAGCAGCAAATATTGGCACTACAGAAGCAGGGATTTACCGTTACTTTGAAAACAAACACCGCTTACTTTTATATATTATAGCTTGGTATTGGAGTTGGCTTGAATATCAGATTAGTTTTCAAACTAATAATGTAAAAGATCCGGTAGTAAAGTTAAAAAAAGTTATAAAACTATTGGCTACAACGGTACAAGACGATGCTAACACAAGTCATGTAAATGAAAGTTTATTGCACCAAATTGTAATTTCAGAGGGCTCAAAAGCATATTTAACCAAGCAGGTTGGAGAGGATAATAAACACCAATTCTTTAAGCCCTATAAAGACCTTTGTGCTGTTATCGGAGTTATAATTTTAGAATGTAGACCAAAGTATAAGTATCCAAGGTCATTGGCAACTACAATTATTGAAATGGCACATTTTCAGATTTATTTTATGAAGAATCTTCCAGCGCTCACTGACTTTGGAAAGAATAAAGAGGAAACCGAGGTCGTTGCATTTCTGAATGATTTAGTTTTTTCAAGTATCAGAAAGCCTTAATTTCCCGCGGTATCTGCCTTGCTCAAGTTTACTTTTAAACTAGCAGGTTTTGTTTAATAGAGTCTCACCTAAACCTTCTTTTGCATGTTTGCGACTTAACTAACCTAACAAGCCAACGCTGCAACTCAGGCACATAAAACCTTTAACGACGGATAAATTATTTGAGTTGTGGCAAAGAGAGTGATAAGGTATAGAAATATGGAGTCGTGAAGTTGCACGGCAAAAACTGGATTATATTCATAGTATCCGGGATGTTTTAAATGGCTGTTGACGAACAATGACAACTCTTACCATTATCACTATGCTGGGTTTTACGGGTACGCATTGATGAATTTGGTTTTTAAACCATTTGTATACGATATTTGAATAACAATTAATCGTGAGAATGGTGAGTGGGCACAAAGGCGTATAGTGATCGTAGCGGATGATTCGCCCTGTGGCAATGCAAAATGTTATCAGTAATTCAGTTTAACACCCAATCTTTTATAAAGTCAATAACCGAAGGAATTTACTATGATGAATTATATATACTCAACGATATTAACTTTAATCCTTTTACTAGGTAGCTGTGAAAGGGTAAACAAGAAATATCCATCAGTTCAACCTGGTCCGAAAGAATCGCCAACCAGTACAATAACGTATGACACAACTATAAAAGGAGATTGGGAACTTAGGGAGATCTTAGGCGGTTTGAGGGCACCAAACTCGAGTCCTTTTTTTGCACCTGGAAACGGATATAGATGGAAGTTTACAGATTCCGCTTACCAATCATATTCGGGTCAGGAGTTGGTAAGCAAAGGAAATTATATTTTAGCCAGGGATACATCTCCTGCTACAGGTAAATTGATGAGTCTACTTATTTTTCCTCAAAACGATAATGATAAAATTTATTTTGAGTTTAGCAGAGATACTTTAATCTTTTATCGCGGCATGATTGCAGCCGATGGTACTATAGAAAAGTATGTGAGGTTGCAAAACAAGCGCTAACAAAATAGA
>JANXYS010000016.1 GCA_025355935.1 Chitinophagales bacterium
CTCAAGTTCCGACTTAAGTGTTCCATAATATTTACCTTCATATACCATTTCCCACTCAGCAAAGTCCTTATTCTTGATCTTATGCTTAAACTCTTCAGAAGAGATGAAATAATAATCTGCGCCGTCTTTTTCCTCGGCGCGCGGGGCACGTGTAGCTGCTGAAATAGAAAAAGATAAGCTCGGGAACTTCTTCATCAAGTGCCGTGTAATGGAAGTCTTTCCAGCGCCTGAAGGCGCGGTTAAAATGAGAATTTTATGATAGGGTAATGCCATGTGCAAAGAAAGGAAGAAAAAGTAATCGGCTTATGAGGTATAGAACTTATTTTACTAAGACTTAAGGCTTTCTTACTATTTCAGCTCCCAGAGCTCCTAACCTGCCATCTATATCTTCGTAGCCCCGGTCAATCTGGTCGATATTCTGGATAATACTTTTACCCTCCGCACTTAAAGCTGCAATCAGCAGCGCTACACCGGCCCGGATATCTGGGCTGCTCATTGTAATGGCCCGTAGTTGCCTTTGTCTTTCTAACCCGATAACAACTGCACGGTGGGGATCACATAGAATGATCTGCGCACCCAGTTCTCTAAGTTTGTCAACAAAAAACAGCCTGCTTTCGAACATTTTCTGGTGGATAAGTACCGAACCTCTTGCCTGAATTGCGGTAACGAGTACTATACTTAACAGGTCTGGTGTAAATCCAGGCCAGGGATGATCATAAATACTAAGCACGCCGCCGTCCAAAAACTTCTGTACCTCGTAATATTCCTGCGCTGGAACATGAATATTATCTCCTTCAAATGTCATCTTAATCCCCAATTGTTTAAATTTTTCGGGGATAATACCTAATTCCTTCAGGCATACATTACGAATAGTTATGTCACTTTGGGTCATAGCTGCCAGGCCAATAAAACTCCCTATCTCTATCATATCAGGAAGCATGGTATGCTCAGTGCCGCTTAGTTTTTCTACCCCTACGACAGTAAGCATATTGCTGCCAACACCGTCGATTTTAGCTCCCATCCGAATGAGCATTCTACATAGTTGTTGAATATACGGCTCACAGGCTGCATTATAAATGGTGGTAGTTCCTTCGGCCAGCGTGGACGCCATTAAAATATTTGCTGTTCCGGTAACGCTGGGTTCATCCAACAGCATGGTAGTACCTTTGAGACCTTCTGTTTGGAGTTTGAAGAATCCCGCATTGTCATCATAATTGAATGATACGCCGAGTTTTTCAAATCCTATAATATGCGTATCAAGCCTACGCCGGCCAATTTTATCGCCTCCGGGTTTAGGAAGATATGCCTTTTTAAACCTTGCCAGGAGTGGGCCTGCAAACATTACAGAACCTCTTAATTTGCCGCTTTTTTTATGAAAGGTATCACTTTGAAGGTATTCAACATTTACATCGTCGCATCGAAAAGAACAAGTGTGCCTGTCACTCCGGTTAATCTTCACATTCATTTCGCCCAGCAATTCTATAAGAAGGTTTACATCAATAATGTCTGGTATGTTTTTAATAAATACCTCTTCACTCGTGAGCAGTACTGCACTGATAATCTGCAATGCTTCGTTCTTAGCACCCTGGGGCGTAATTTCACCAGATAATTTTCTGCCACCGGTAACTTCAAAAATGCTCATTTCTTTCGTGGTTTATAATGTTGATTGAGCGGCAAACGTAAATAAAAAACCCGATGTTTAACACCAGGCTTTATTTAATTTGGTCATCAGGAAGGATCAGTATCTTTTCTTAAAATTTCTGTTATTATTATTCCTGTTGTCTCTTCCGCCACCTGAGCCATCTCGTCCACCTGCACCCGGAGTATTACCGTTTCTATTCATGTTGTTGCTATTGCGGTTATCTCTACTACCACCGGGGTTGCGATTATCACGTGGCCCAAAATTTTTACGATATTGATTTCTGGCCGGCGTGGCGTAATCATCGGTACTCCGATTATCAGTGCGGTGTTTAACAAATGGCCTGTTGTTAAATTCCAATTCCCCTTTCGTCATTGTACTTAACTCTTGCTGGATCGCATCGTCGTGCATTAATTCTTTATGCCAGTTGCTGTATGTCAGCTTCATGTAATAGGCAATAGCATTGGCAAAACCCTGTTTCTTTTCGGGGTTCTCTTCCTTTAAAGCTTTGTCAATTACTACTTCAATATTTTTACCCAGGTGATTAAACTTTGGATATTTTTTTGGATAGCCAAGCGGTTCTGGTTTCGCTTTGAGCGTTTCCCTGGTAGGTATTGGATAAGGGCTGTCAACATCAAGGCTAAAATCGCTTATAAGAAAAAGATGATCCCATAATTTGTGCTTAAAGTCCTCAACATTCTTGAGGTGAGGATTTAAAAAGCCCATCAGTTCGATAACAGCATAAGCATTCTTTTGACGCTCATCTTTATCTTCAATAGTTAATACATGTTCTACCATCTTTTGAATATGCCGCCCATATTCTTTCATAATCAGGTGATTCCTGGTAGTATTATACTCCATGTTCTCTACGTTCTTCATATAGCAAATGTAAGGGGTAAAAATGGATGAAACAAGCATTGGGCCTGTCCGGCCCCTGAAAGAGTTATCTTGGTAAGTTAGCCAGATTTCGTCGGAGGAAGACAGAATAACTGCTTCCCAGCGCAATTCCTGAGCCAACGCAGTCAGCAGCAATGTCCATCAAACTAAAACTACGGCCTGTAATAAAAAAAAGTTGCAGTAATTCAGTGACGACACCCCACAGACAGACGGAAAGAAAAACTTTTAAAAACCAGTGCCTTTTCAAGGCGCGCGAAACTTCCGTACGACCAACAGGGTACATAAAAAGAAATGCAAGCATCCCAAATATTCCCGCGTGAATAAATTTATCGACGCTAAGTTTTCCGAACCAGTCCCCAACTTCAGGTAGGTCTGGACCGGGTGTGCAAACCAATACAAGTACTATAAAAAACCACATTATGCCTGGAATAAACTTCTTTACCCCGGGCATGTCAACACCGGTTATCTCTGAATTCATGCGTGTCTTTTAACTTACCAACGCGGTGTAAGCATCCGCGTTCATTAAACTTTCAATGTCCGCAATATTATCAACTTTCATTTTAATCATCCATCCTTCGCCATAGGGGTCAGTGTTGACAAGTTCTGGATTTGCCTCCAGTGCAGGATTGATTTCTGTCACGGTACCTGCGGCCGGTAGAAAAAGATCGCTTACTGTTTTTACTGCCTCGACTGTCCCAAAGACATCTTCAGAGGATAAAGCTTTTCCTTTTGTATTTATGTCAACATAAACGATATCTCCAAGTTCATGTTGCGCAAATTCGGTAATTCCTATAGTTGCAGTGTCTTCATTCAACAATACCCATTCATGGTCTTTGGTGTATTTTAAATTAGCCGGAAAAGTCATGTAAAATATTTTTATGGGATAAATAAATTTTGATAGTGCAATTTATAGGATTTTTATTTTAGTAGAAGATCTTTAAAGCAGGGCTCATGGCTTAAGAATTTCTATTTTCATTCGTATGTCGGTGAGAGGTCTGTTGTTACTATCACGGGCCATGGCCGCGATTTTATCAATGACTTCAAAACCCGATTCGGTTTCGCCAAAAACAGTGTATTGGCCATCTAACCACGGCGTTCCGCCATCAACACTGTAAAGTTTCTTTTCGGCCTCCGTAAATTTTTTTCCGATGCGTTGTTCTGCCAAAACGATTTCGGTAGGAGATAACTTATTACCCTGCACAAGATAAAACTGACATCCACTGCTGGCCTTCTCCGGGTTTCCGTCACGCGCAGCCGCTAAAGCGCCGCGTTTGTGAAAATATTGCATTTTTATTTCCGCGGGAATTCGCTGAAGGTTATCACCACCATTTCCAAGCAAGGTGCCAGAAACGGCAGTTTTGCTCATCGGATCGCCTCCCTGGATCATAAACTGCGGAATCACCCGATGAAACAACAAGCTATCGTAAAAACCCGCCTTTACAAGTTTCACAAAATTGTCTCGGTGAAGTGGTGTACTGTCGTACAGTTTTATTATTAGTACGCCCGAGTCGGTAGTGATTTTAACTCGGGTAGGAGTTTCACTTATGTAAATAGGCTTCTTCGATACGGGCATCTTCTTCTTACCTAAACCAACATTTGAGTGTTTTACAATCTTTTTCTTGTTTGCCTGTGCATTTGCGACCATACTTCCACCGAGAAAAATAATAAATAGCAGTGTAAATGTTAACCTCATTTATAAAAAATTTTGGGATTGAAAATATAATAATGCGTGGTCCTTTAAAAAATTTTCCTGTTCAAAGCTATTATTTTCCGGAAGTGCTTTTAATTGCTTAAAGTGCGGCCAGCCTTCTTCATCGAATCCTTCTGCAAGATAATACCCACTTGCCGAAAGAATTGTACATATGGCAATGTGCATCAGGTCCTGCTTTTGTTCTTTACTGAACTGCTGGGGTCCCTGGCCTAATTCCTGAACTCCAATAAGCAACAATACTCCATTCATGTCGGGCTTAATACCAAACGTTTCCTTTAGCTTGATTCTTAATTTAAGCCAGCGAACTTGTAAATCTTCCTGCACATGTTGCATATTAAAAAAGCTGATTTTTTTAATAGACGTTCTTTAAAAGCCCTCCTGACCAGCACTTACAAATGTATGAATTATGCTTTTCCTTTTATCTTTGCCCAGGTTAACGATTTTAAAATTTTAGATAGATGTTACAAATAAATTATATCAAGCAGAACCCTGCGTTGGTGAAGGAGCGCCTTGCGATACGAAATTTTGCAAGAATCGAACTTGTGGATGAGTTGATTGCGGCGGATGAAGCACTGAGGTTGCTAAAATCCAATGTAGAGAATTTGCAGGCATCTGTTAATTTGGCTTCTAGAGAAATTGGCGTCTTCATGTTGAATGGAGAGAAACATAAGGCAGACGCCAAAAAGCAGGAAGTTTCGAAATGGAAAGAGGAGCTAACCTACACAAAAGCTACTCTCCAAATGCTTGAAGAAAACTTTTCGACGAAGCTCTTATTGTTGCCTAATCTTCCGCATATCTCCGTACCCGCTGGAAAAACACCAGGGGATAATGAAGTGATTTTAGAAGGCGGCAGCAAGCCACAACTTTTCGAAGGCGCCAAACCTCATTGGGAATTGATAAAAGACTATAAACTTGTAGATTTTGAAATAGGTGCCAAACTCGCCGGCAGCGGTTTCGCTTTATTTCGGGGTAGAGGTGCGAAACTGCAGCGCGCTTTAATACAATATTTTCTTGACTATAACACACAGGGTGGATATGTAGAATTTATGCCGCCCCTGTTGGTGAATGAAAATACGGCTTATGGAACCGGGCAGTTGCCGGATAAAGAAGGCCAGATGTACCATATTACAGGAGACAACCTATATCTTATACCTACAGGGGAAGTTCCGGTAACGAATATTTACAGTAACGAAATCGTACCTGAAAGTGATTTGCCTGTGAAAATGACTGCTTATACTCCTTGCTTTCGTCGCGAAGCGGGCAGCTTTGGAAGCGATGTGCGTGGACTGAATCGCCTGCACCAGTTTGAAAAAGTGGAGATCATACAGTTAGTAAAAGCAGTCGGGAGTTATGCAGTATTGGAAGAAATGGTCAATCATGTGGAACGCTTGTTGCAATTTCTGGAACTACCTTATCGAATACTTCGGTTATGCGGCGGCGATATGGGATTTACATCTGCACTAACATACGATTTTGAAGTGTATAGCGCTGCGCAGCAAAAATGGCTGGAAGTAAGTTCAGTGAGCAATTTTGAAACTTTTCAAACTAATCGTATGAAAATCCGAACTAAGAATGAAGAGGGAAAAACAGAATTATTACATTCCCTGAATGGGTCTTCACTGGCCTTGCCCAGGATTATGGCCGCATTGCTGGAAAATAATCAAACAGCGGAAGGCATTCATTTACCTAAAGCATTACATAATTATTTCGGTGCGGCGATGTTAGAAAAATAGGATATCATCCAAAACCCTTGCCGGGGTACAAAACCCGGCAGTGTCTCCCCGGGATGACTTGCTAAGAAAGAAAATTGAGGGGTAGTACTTTTTTATAAGTATTTTAGCATAGATAATAACTCTAAATTTTTTTTATGAAATTTCTATCAATAGTAATTTTTGTTCTCTTGTTGGTTTATGGCTGCGCAAGAAAAAATGTGCCTGCAGCACCTGTAAACACGGCCAACGTTATGAAAGAGCCGGATGCTATGAAAATGCCGCCGACTGATCTTAAAAATAGCAAAGAGGCTATTGCGGGAATGGGAACATATAACGGTAAATGCGGTAAATGCCATGGTTTAAAGAATACAGCTGATTATACTAAAGAGCAATGGATACCAATCATGGATCGTATGGCAATAAAAGCACATCTCGATACTATGGAAAAGGCTAATGTAATTGTGTATGTTCAATCCCACGCGAAGAACATTTAACTCGCCTGTTTACGTAATCTTTATTTGGTTCATAAAACATTGAGAAACCAAGTAGGTAAGTATCGTACCACCGCACTTTCGAGTCAATAAATGCGCAGGCTAGCTGATATCAAGTCAGATACCCGCGGCATGCGTATCCGCAGAGCCGATAACCCCTCTCCCTACAAACGGCACCCTCCCACCGCAGCAGGAATATATTATTCAACTATGATCAGGCATTGTCCTTATCCCTCCCTGTCCCAGTTCGATACTGGAATTATCTTGTGCAAAGCAAATTAATTATGACCGCCAGCAAAAATTAGCTCAGAGCTAAATCCTGGGTAAATCCTTTTCCGATAATAATCTGCAGGCACGGAAGCGATTAATGTATAAAAGCCAAGGTATAAAGTTTTTAGTACTGCATAATTCTCAGATAATAAAATATTCTTAAACATTGAGGTTAAACATAGTGCGGGGATTGTAGTCTTACCGAGGCATAAAGCATGTTTTTTATGGTTGCATCGAATCAATTAAAGAATCAACACCTGCTTTGGCGTGCTGGCTTCGGCCCGATGGCTGAAAATGCTGGGCAACTGGCAGGACTCTCACAGAAAAAATTGTGGGAATTGCTTCTGAGCACGTCTCAAAAGCAACCCAAAAAAATTGAAGTTGCCAAAAACCCGGTGGATGGACTGTTCAAAGGAATGAAGGATTTAGGAGAAATAGATAAAATAAAGAATACCGATCGGTCTACGGAAATGAAGAAATTGGCCCGGGCCGAGTCGCGCGAGCAACTAAGAGATTTAAACATACGCTGGCTGGATGAAATGATTAGTAGTGAGGCGCAGCTAAGAGAAAAAATGAGCTTGTTTTGGCATGGCCACTTTGCCTGCCGGGTAATAAATAGTTATTTTCAGCAGGAACTATTACAAATTATCAGAACAAATTCGCTGGGGAATTTTGGTGAGATGCTCATGGCCGTAAGTAAGTCTCCTTCCATGCTGCAGTTTTTAAATAATCAGCAAAACAGGAAAGGCCGTGCTAATGAAAATTTCGCTCGTGAAGTTATGGAGCTGTTTACGATGGGTCATGGCAGCTACTCGGAACAGGATATAAAGGAAGCTGCCCGTGCTTTTACAGGATGGGGCTTTAATATACAGGGAGAGTTTGTTTTCCGGGAACAAGTCCATGATGGAGGCTTAAAAACATTCCTCGGTAACACCGGTAATTTTAAGGGCGATGACATTATTAAAATTTTGTTGTCCCGGCAAGAGACGGCAGACCATATCAGTAGAAAAATTTATGCTTATTTTGTGAACGAGAAGGTAGATCCTGAAAAGCATAGCTGGCTAAGCCAAAGATTTTTTAAAAATGGTTACGATATAAAAAAATTACTTGAAGACATCTACACGAGTGCGTGGTTTTACGACCAAAAAAACATTGGAGCGAAAATTAAGTCACCAGTAGAGTTGCTTGTTGGAATTCGGCGCTTTCTTCCACTTCAATTAGACAACGATGCATCGCAATTGCTCTTTCAGAAAGTTTTAGGGCAGGTGCTGTTTTACCCACCCAATGTAGCAGGATGGCCTGGCGGCCGAACCTGGATTGACAGCAGTACCCTAATGGTACGGTTACAAATGCCGCAGGTTTTTGCATCCAAAGAGAGTATAAGCATTCGGCCAAAAAATGATGACGATGTAAATATGGGGCAGGCGATAGATAATCTGACCAGGATTAAAAGAAACAAAGTTTTTGCCGACAAGGGAGGGGGTGCCGATATAAATTGGAGACTCGTACACGAAGTTTTTGCAACGACTTCAAGGGAAAACCTTATCCAGCAGATCACAGAAACGTTATTCCAGACGAGTAGCCGTATTCCTCAGACTCTTTTAATACAATACCTCGATTCCGGGAGCAGGGAAAATTATGTCAAGAGTGCTGTTATTAGTCTAATGAGTACACCGGAGTATCAGCTTTGCTAAATTTACCAGTAGGTCTGCGTAAATATCTATCATTCTTAATTTTAATAAATACCACCATGGTGATTAAACGTAGAGAATTTTTACAAATCAGCTCCCTCGCAACTGCTTCGGTTATGCTTCCCCAGTTTCTACATGCTTTCGAAAAAAAGGCCATGGTGCCAATGGGGAATAAAGTAGTAGTAATTATACAGTTCAGCGGAGGCAACGACGGATTAAATACTGTTATTCCTATTAACAATGACATTTATTATAATGGCCGGCCGAAGATTGGGATTTCAAAGCGAGATGCACTTGGTCTCACAGCGGATGTTGGTTTGAATCCCGCATTGCCTGCGTTTAAGGGGTTGTATGATGAGGGTAGTCTGGGCATCCTCAACAGCGTGGGTTATCCTAATCCGGATAGGTCGCATTTCCGCAGTATGGACATCTGGCAAAGCGCAAGTGACAGCGATCAATATTTAAATACAGGCTGGCTTGGACGTTACCTCGATGCCCAATGCAGCGGTTGCGATAAACCCACCCAAGCGCTAGAAATAGATGATATGCTCAGTCTTGCATTGAAGGGCAATGCGCAGAAGGGACTAGCATTTAAAGATCCGCGACGATTATACAGCAGCAGTAATGAAAAGTTTTATAAAGAGATAAACGATGCTCATCATTCCACAGAGGAAAACGTAGATTACCTCTATAAAACAATGAGCTCAACGCTTAGTAGTGCAGACTATATTTTTGAACAAAGCAAATTGCATCCTACTGGTTTTGCGTACCCGGATACGGAAATGGGTAAAAATTTGAAAACGATTTCCTCACTCATTGTGAGCGATATTAATACTAAGGTTTATTATGTTTCCCTTGGAAGCTTCGATACCCATGTTAACCAGGAAGCGCAGCAGAAGCGATTATTTACCGAGCTTAACGATGCCGTGAAGGCCTTT
>JANXYS010000147.1 GCA_025355935.1 Chitinophagales bacterium
TTTCCCCATCATTAAGAAATTTTTATATAGTGAACATGACATCTTTATCCGCGAACTTGTCAGCAATGCCGTAGATGCGACGCAGAAACTTAAAACTTTATCTTCGATTGGCGAGGCGAAAGGAGATATCGGAGATCTGAGAATCGATATTGTACTTGATGCGGAGAAGAAGACT
This sequence comes from Chitinophagales bacterium, assembly GCA_025355935.1. Lineage (GTDB taxonomy): Bacteria > Bacteroidota > Bacteroidia > Chitinophagales > Chitinophagaceae > Ferruginibacter. The sequence goes on from JANXYS010000147.1 coordinate 176, forward strand.
TTGACAATCAGCGACAGGGGTGTTGGGATGACAGAGGAAGAAGTAGATAAGTACTTAAACCAGGTCGCGTTCAGCGGGGCTGAAGAATTCCTGGAAAAATACAAAGGTCAAAACGAAAATAATATTATTGGACATTTTGGTTTGGGATTTTACTCTTCATTTATGGTAAGTGAAAAAGTAGTGGTAAAAACCAAAAGTTTCAAAGAAAATGCACAGGCAGTAAAATGGGAATGTGATGGTAGTCCTGAGTTTACGCTTGAGCCTGTTGAAAAAGCAAATCGCGGTACAGACATTATACTTTATATTAACGATGAGAGTAAAGAGTTTCTTGATGCTTACAGGGTCAAGTCTGTTCTAGAAAAATTCTGTAAATTTCTTCCCGTACCCATTTATTTTAAGGATGCTAATGAAAAGGTTGATGAGCTTGAAGAACTCGATGAGTTAAAGGAAAGTCCCGAGCCAAAGGAAGGTGAAGCCTCAAAGGAAGGTGAAGAACTAAAAGACGATGTGAAGGCCAAGAAAGTTGAACCAAAGCCCTTAAATAATACCCATCCCGCCTGGACGAAAAAGCCCTCGGAATTAACGAAGGAAGATTACGAAAACTTTTATAAGGAATTATATCCCTTTAGCGAAACCCCGCTGTTTTGGATCCATCTGAATGTTGATTACCCTTTTAATCTTACGGGAATTTTATATTTCCCCAGGATTAAACAGAGTTATGAAATCCAAAAGGATAAGATCCAGCTTTACAGTAACCAGGTATTTGTAACTGACGAGGTTAAGGACATTGTTCCAGAGTTCCTGATGTTATTGCATGGGGTAATAGATAGCCCGGATATTCCACTGAACGTAAGCCGAAGCTACTTACAGGGTGATCCAAATGTAAAGAAGATCAATGCTCACATTACTAAGAAAGTGGCCGACAAACTTGAGGAAATATTTAACAACGACCGACCGGCTTTTGAAGATAAGTGGGAAAGCCTGGGACTTTTTGTCAAGTACGGTATGATGACGGATGATAAATTCCTGGATAAAGCAACCAAGTTTTTCGTTATGCAGGACACCGACAACAAGTTTTACACCTTAGAAGAATATAAAACTTCTACTGAAGCTACCCAGAAAAACAAAGATGGTAAGCAGGTAATATTGTATACTACCAACCCGGTGCAACAAGATGCATATATACAGCAAGCTGTTGCCAAAGGCTATACAGTAGTGAAGATGGAAACGCTGGTCGATGCTGCATTCATTAGTAATGTAGAAATGAAATGGTCTGATACTTTATTTACCCGGGTAGACGCCGACATCGCCGATAGTCTTATTAATAAAGCTGACGTTACGGAAAGTGTGTTGAGTAAAGAAGATGCTGAAAAATTAAAAACCTTATTCGAACAACCGCAGGAAGGCTTGCATGTTAGCGTAGAAATAAAAGGGCTCAGTGCTGATGCTCCACCCGTTACAGCCACGCGTCCTGAGCAAATGAGAAGGATGAAAGAAATGGCAAGTATGGGAGGAGGGATGGCCGCATTCTATGCTCAAATGCCTGATGAAGTTAATATAACTGTGAATGGTAATCACCGTATCTATACCTCAATTTTAGCGGAAAAAGATGAAACCAAAAAAGAAAAGCTGGTAAAGAATCTTGCGGACCTTGCTCTTCTTTCCCAAGGATTGCTGACAGGCAAAAATTTAACCCAATTCATCAATAGGAGTGTAAACTTGATGGAGCAATAATGGGTGATAAGCTATAGATAAAGATTCCCGTGATCCCTTCACGGGATTTTTTTTGCTGGTACTGGTCGTCCGGTAAGAGCATTGGATAAAGTAAATCTTATATTAATGCGGATATAAGAATCGAAAAAATCCCATAATTTCGCAGCCTAATAAAAACAGCAACAATGTCAACTACAGCAGATATGCGATCAGGCCTGATTATTAAGGTAGATGGGAGTCTTTATACCGTAATTGAATTTGGGCAAAACAAAACAGCCCGCGCTGCGGCAAAAGTTTGGGCCAAATTAAAAGGTGTGGATAACACCCGTACAATCGAAGTAACCTGGAACAGTGGCGAAACTATTTTCCCGGTAAGGGTTGAAAAAAAGCCCTACCAGTATCTATATAAAGATGATACAGGATATACATTTATGGACGTAGTTACCTACGAACAGATAACAGTTTCCGAAAGTATGGTAGACGCACCGAGATTTTTAAAGGATGGGCAGGAAGTGCAGGTTTCGATTAATGGCGAAACCGATTTGCCGATGTCCGTTGAGTTACCAGATAAAATTGTTTTATTAGTTACGTATAGTGAACCTGGTATGAGAGGAGATACGGCAACTAAAACATTAAAGCCTGCAACTGTTGAAACTGGAGCAACTGTGAATGTGCCTTTGTTTGTAAATGAAGGTGAGTTGATCAGGGTTAATGCTAAAACAGGAGAATATGTTGAGCGGGTAAAATAAAAAAGTTAAGAAAAAATGAAAAGCCTGGTTTAATACCGGGCTTTTTTCATTTTGCCCAAAAATGGCCCTATTTGGTCTATTTTTATCTCTTTTTGATTGATTTTTGGCCAAATTATTGGCATTTTTGTCTAAAGTTAAAAAATGCTCCAGCTAATTGATGGAGGATTTCCTATCTTAGCCGCCCGTTTCCAAGCGGTCATTACTCACTTAATATCTTATACATGGACATCAAACAAATCCAGGAGCTTGTTAAGCTAATCAACAAGACCTCCATTGGTGAAATAACCATTGAAGAAGATGGCACTAAGATTACCATCAAACAGAAAAAAGACCCCAGTCAAAAAATATATACAAACGGAGGTGGTCAGTTTAATGCGCCAGTCTCCGTAGCTTCTCCTACATCAGCAGCAACACCCGCCCTCCCGCAACCCCCACCAGTTACTCCAACCCCAAAAACAGAGAATTTTATTACCATTAAAAGCCCGATGATTGGCACTTTTTACCGCCAGGCGGGCCCTGGTAAGCCAATTTTAATTAATGTAGGAGACGAGGTTACAACGGGGAAAGTTGTATGCATCATCGAAGCCATGAAATTATTTAATGAAATAGAAAGTGAAGTAAAAGGGAAAATTGTAAAAGTGTTGGTTGAAGATGCCAGCCCCGTTGAATATGATCAGCCACTGTTTTTAGTAGAACCGGAGTAAAGGTCGAATAAACAATATGCAAGTTAGCAAAAAAGAAGAGTTCTTATAAGTTTCAAGCAGTTCCTTAGTAGCTTAAATGAGAAAAGACTCGGTTGATAATAACCCACTTTTAAATTATCAGTTGATTTTTTTTAAACGGCGAAAGAAAATATTACTTTCTAATTAACTGTGGAGAGGCGCAACGTCAACCGGTGAAAATGCGATTGAAGCTCAAAATCTAGGAAGTAAAACGAATTTCATTCACATAACAAAACTCGCGGTAAAAAAAGCTGATGAAACCCAATACTGGATGCTTTTATGCCAAACTGCGGACAGAATATCTTAAATCACCGACCTTCTCGATAAGTTAGATGTCTTGCATAAAATCCTGGGAAGTACATATCAAAGTACATGAAAAATAATTGTAAAGCTATTTCTGATTGAAATAGGTTCTGATCAAAATTTGGCAAACTCGCATTTTTGCATATTTGCACATTTTAAAAATTAAAAGATGTTCAACAAAATACTAATAGCCAATCGCGGAGAAATTGCCCTACGAATTATTCGTACCTGCCGTGAAATGGGCATTAAAACTGTTGCCGTATACTCGACAGCTGACAAAGATAGTTTGCATGTGAAATTCGCGGACGAAGCAGTGTGCATCGGGAAGCCCGCAAGTATCGATAGCTATTTAAATGTGGCCCACATTATGGCAGCAGCCGAAATTACAAATGCAGACGCCATACACCCGGGATATGGATTCCTGGCTGAAAATGCCAAGTTCGCAAAGATCTGTGGTGATCATGGGATCAAATTTATTGGGCCCACTCCCGACATGATAAATTCTATGGGAGATAAGGTTACT
>JANXYS010000020.1 GCA_025355935.1 Chitinophagales bacterium
AACTTTTGAAATCAGGCTGGAATATATGAGCTGCCCGGAAATAGAGGACCGTGTGATTATTATCAGCGACCCAATGCTTGCAACCGGTGCATCGTTGGTGAAATCTATTCAATACTTAAAGGATGAAGGTAATATTAAAGAACTCCATGTGGTTTGCGCAATAGCCTGCTCAGTAGGTATTGAATATGTACGGCGTGAATTTCCAAAAGCTACTATCTGGTGTGGTGATATTGATGAGGAGCTTACGGCCAAGGGATATATTGTACCGGGCCTGGGGGATGCCGGTGACCTTGCCTATGGGGACAAGATGCAGCAATAGATGAAGCACATATTCCCGGATAATCTATAAGCATCAGCACTTCTTACACCGCATGTACACATTCATGCAGCTTTTTACATGATTTGCCTATCTTTAGAATCAGAATAGCCTGAAAATGAAAAAATCTTACCTTATACTCCTCACAATACTTCTTGCCGGCACCCTCAAAGCGCAGGATCCACATTTTTCTCAGTTTTTTTCGTCCCCGTTAACCCTGAACCCTGCTTTTACAGGCAAATTTGACGGTTTATGGCGACTGGCGGCGAATCATCGCGATCAATGGCCTTCAATTCCTAAAGCATACGTAACCACCAGTGCAAGCATTGATTTTCCAATTCTTCAAACTCGTATTCCTGAAGGAGACGTTTTTGGCCTTGGTATCTCAGGTGTCAGCGATGCGAGTGCTGACAATGCCTTGAAATTAAATTATGGTTCTCTGTCTATGTCATATCACAAGGCGGTTGATGAAAATGGGTACAATACAATCGGCGCTGGCTTCCAGGGTACCTATAGCAGCACAAATTTGGACCTTACTAAGCTTACATTTGAAGATGAACTACGCCAGAACGGTTTTGCTCAGGGCACTTCGCAAGACATTCCGATAGTGCTCGCAAATGGTAACAAACAAAATTATTTTGACCTTAATGCAGGCCTGCTGTTTTCAGGTTCCACTAACGGGGAAAATAATTATTATTTAGGTACATCTGTGTATCATATTAACAGGCCGAAGGTAAATTACACCGACAAAAGTTGGTACCTGAGCGGCCGGGTTACAGTTCATGCCGGAGGGACTTTCCCACTTTCAGATGTTGTGGCTGTAAATGCTTCAGTAATTCACCAGATTCAAAATAAGGCAAGCGAGACTACACTCGGCGCGGCACTATCGTTAAATGCTAACGGCGACAATTCAAATCCTACAAATGTTTACATCGGATCGTGGGTTCGTTTGAAAGATGCTATTATTCCTTACATAGGACTTGAGGTAAACGGCCTTAGAATTGGCGCGAGCTATGATATTAATACCAGCAGCTTGAAAGCCGCAACAGGTAGCCGCGGCGGGTCTGAATTTTCTATTATCTATATTAAACGCCCTGCAGGACCGAAAGGCATTCCTTGTCCGCGTTTCTAATTGCGGATTATTTCACGGGCCGGGCACTCACATATTTATTACCCCGCAGGTAAAACCTATAAGGAAGTAATGAATCCGGGCCTGCGCTTTCCACTCCAATGCGCTTGCTGGATCCAATTAAATCGTTCGTTATATAAAAGTCATCGGAATAGATATTGATATGACTGTTCATGAGTTTAAGTCCCGAGTGCTGTTTAAAAATTCCCAATGCTTTTGCTAAATTTCCCGGACCCCGTGTGAGCGTATTGTCCAGTTGCTTCTTTCCGGTTCTCTTCAGCATTTCGTCTATCCCTTCGAGTGGTTCTATTGCCCTGATCAATATGGCATCCGGAACATCTTCGTTATTAGTTACTACATTCAACATCTGGTGCATACCGTAGCAGATGTACACATATGCAGTTCCCGCCGCCGCGTACATATGCTCATTTTTGGCCGTACGCCTGCCGTTATAAGAATGGGAAGCTTTATCAATTAAAGCCACATAGGCTTCCGTTTCAACAATTCTGCCGCTGGTAGTTAAACCATCGAAATTGGTGAGCACTATTTTACCAACCAGTTGCCTGGCGATTTCCACGACGTCTTTTTGCTGGTAAAAGCTAAGTGGCAATTTCTTCATCCGGTTTCCCTTATATTTCAGTGTTAAAGATTAAAGTTCCTGATAAAAACAACAGGTTCGTCGCATGCGTTCAGTATTCATTAAAAAAATAAAGATCAACATGTTTTAATATCTTTAACTGCATTCTGATACTCCATATCTATGTTAAAAGAAATTATCATTTCTATCCAGTCTTTCTTTGACGCACATCGTTTCATCATAAAACATAGGTTATGGAAATGGATCCTCATACCAGGGCTACTTTATACACTACTTTTTCTAGGCGGCTTATGGTTATTCTGGACATCCAGTAACAGTGCAATAGAGTTTATCCTTTTAAAGACAGGTGTAAAAGGTTGGCTCGACAGGAGCCAGGATGGATTTCTTAGTTTCATTTTTATTGTCGGGCAAATAATGCTGCGGCTTGTATTGCTGTTATTTTATTTCTCTTTGTTTAAATTTCTCTTCCTAATTGTTGGCTCTCCCGTGTTTGCATACCTGAGTGAAAAAACGGAAAGCATTATAGAAGGAAAAGAATTTCCTTTCAATACGGCACAACTGTTTAAAGATATTTTGAGAGGTATCCGGATTGCCTTAAGAAATATTGTTTGGCAAACCTTTTATATCATAAGCATCCTTGTGTTGTCGTTTATTCCATTTGTAGGTTGGATAGCGCCGCTGGTAGCCTTATTAGTAGAGTGCTATTACTTTGGATTTTCGATGCTCGATTATAGTTCAGAGAGAAGCAGGTTAAGTACACAGCAAAGCATTTTGTTTATAGGCAAGCACCGTGGGCTTGCTATCGGGAATGGGTTAGTATTTTACCTTATGCATATCATCCCGGTGATAGGCTGGTTGTTTGCGCCGAGTTATGCAGTAATTGCCGCCACTTTAAGTTTACTGAATGCAAGGAAAAATCATGTAATTATTTAAAAATAAATGAGTTCGATATACCTGATACCCTGCACACTGGCGGAAAATACCAACGAGGTAATTCCGCTGTATGTCCTAGATGCCATAAAGAAATGCTCGGTGATATTTGCAGAAAATGAACGTACTGCCCGCCGCTTTCTTAAGGGTATGGACAAAGAATTTGTTATTGACGATTACGAATGGTTCACCATTCACAAAACGGAAGCGGAGCAATTGCAGGTTTTTAAACTGAAGATAAAGGAGGGAAAGAACATCGCCATCATCAGCGAAGCCGGCTGCCCCGGCATTGCCGATCCAGGACAGGTTTTGATTAAGGCGGCCCAGGAAGCTGGTTGTACTATTCATCCACTTGTAGGGCCAAGCTCGATAATTCTTGCGTTGATGGCAAGTGGCATGAGCGGGCAACAATTTGAATTTGTTGGCTACCTGCCGATCGACAATACTGAACGCATTAAAAAGATCAGGGAGCTGGAATTATCTTCGCTTAAAAACAACAGTACTAAAATTTTTATTGAAACACCGTACCGAAACAACCAGTTAATTGACTCATTATTGAAGACCTGTGCAGGTAAAACAAGGCTATGTATAGCTGTAAATTTAACGGCGGTCAATGAGAGTATAAAAACCCATCCTATTTCCGCATGGCCATCGAAACGACCCGATATTCATAAGCAGCCCGCAATTTTCCTGATTTATGCAGGAGAATGACCTTCAGAAAGTAAATCGTCAAAACTTCAGTATCTTCTTACACTTACCGGCAATTTCGCAGAAAGCATACAGAAGTGGTGGTATTACCGGTTCAACACGCAGGGCATTGTCGGCCGTAACAATTGCCGAAATGCGTCACTAAAATATAACTGTTGTGATCGGTGCGTGCATAAAAAACAAATCGATCACAAAACCCAAATTTACGTTTAGTGATCGATTTTCAAAGTTTTCGAGTTAGGGATAGCAAAGCTGGCTTTAAATAGTAATTAAATACATTTTGTCCCATTCATCAACGCTCCAGCTCTTTCATACTTTTGATTTCATCAACAATGAATTCACTGTAACCTCTCCACGGGAGCGATTTTTTATACTCTTTATAATGCAGATCAAAATATTTTCCACTATTATTCATCAAGACATTGGCAATACTGTCATTGGAAACTGAAAATTCAAACTCGTAAGACTGGACAGTTCCCACGGTTTTACTACGGAAGCCCGATTGAATCAACTTTCCTTCATAGGTTTTGAAAAAATTCCCCTTCTTTACCAGGTAATTCAATTCCCCCGATTTTACGCCTTCCCCAAATACGTAAAAGTACTGCCACCACATAAATATGGCAAGTACCACTAAAAGAATGAGTAGAATTTTTGCAAAAAGTCCCCTGCCCCTGCTTCTTTTCTTTAAGGGTTCGACGGGTTTAAAATCTTCCATATTGATAGGTTTAAGTGATATTAAGTATTACAGGCCGTATTCGCTCACAAGCCAAATCAGTGCAGTCATGTTAGCAGCTCCCAAATCTAACTCCCTTTTACTCACTGCTTCAAAAACATCTGTCTCGGCATGGTGATAATCAAAATAACGTTGACTGTCCGGGGCAAAACCTGCTAACGGGGTGCCAATTTGTTTTAAAGGTTCTACGTCTGACCCACTGCCTCCTTTATTCATTTCATATATGCCGTAATTGTACAAGAGGGGCAGCCAGGATTTCATCTTCTGTATATTGGCGTCCGTCATTTCCAGGCTAAATCCCCTTGGTGTAAATCCGCCGTCATCGCTTTCAAGCGCAAAAATATGTTTTTCATTTTTTAGTTTCGCTGCCGCGAGATAGGCTTTCGAACCTCCACCACCATTTTCCTCATTCATAAACATTACTGCCCTCACCGTTCGCTTTGGCCGAAGCTGCAATTGTTTCATCGCGCGTAAAACCTCAATACTCTGTACACAGCCTGTTCCATCATCGTGCGCACCCTCAGCAAGATCCCAGCTATCCAGGTGACCTCCAACGGTAATTATTTCGGCCGGGAATTGGGAACCCTTCATTTCACCAATTACGTTAAATGAGGGCGCATCGGGAAACATGGTACAGTTAGTTTTAAAATATGCTTTAAGCTCCATTTTTTTCCGCAGCTCGAGGCTTAACCATTCCGCATCAGCGGTACTAATGGCAATTGCCGGAATTTTGGGAAAGGAATCATTGTATTGAGTTGCCCCGGTATGCGGATGGTCGTCAATGTTACTGGCAAGTGATCTTACTATTGCGCCGATAGCACCGTATTTCGCAGCCTGGGCTGGGCCTGATCTTCTGCCAACTCCGTTCTCTCCATAAGCGTTGAATGTTCTTACATAGGTAGGGTTCATCGCAATATTAAAGAACACTATCTTACCCTTTATAACCTTTTCTCCAAGCCTTGAAAGTTCCTCCATGTTTTTTACCTCAATAACCGTCGACGAAATACCTGCCGCAGCTGTTCCCACTGAATTGCCCAATGCCGTTAACTTCAGTATGTGCTTACTCTTATCTGCCAAAATAATATACCCCGTTTCTTTAGGGCCGCGCTCCCAATGGGTAACCATGCAAGGTTGTAGATATACAGTGTCAGCGCCGGCAGCCCGAAGCATGGAAGCAGTAGCGTCTATCGCTTTTTTGGCATTAGCCGAACCACTTAATCTTGGTCCGACCTTCTTACACAGGTATCGTAGGTTAGAATATGCGGTACTGTTAACGAGCACCTCATCCGAAATTCGTTTGATCAAAAGAGAATCCGGACTCTGCGCGGTGGCGTTGGCGGCTAATAATAAGAGAGGAAGAAGTTGAAGGAACCCTTTGTTTCGCATAAAAAGTATCATATCACAAACTTACTTAAACAATTTACGCTTATCCAATAATTATCATGACTGTTGATTTAATTGGTAAATTGCACATTCATTTTTAGGAACAATAACAGAATTATGAATATAGCGATCGTATGCTACCCCACGTTTGGCGGGAGTGGCGTATTAGCCACTGAACTTGGAAAAGCACTGGCGGAGAAAGGGCATAATATACATTTCATTACTTACCAGCAGCCAGTAAGGCTGGGAGGATTTCATACTAACATTTTCTACCACGAAGTACGCGTACCCACCTACCCCCTCTTTGATTTTCCACCGTACGAAACCGCGCTGGCAAGTACGATGGTTGACGTGGTTAACAACAATGATATCGATTTACTTCATGTGCACTATGCCATACCACACGCTGCTGCAGCATATATGGCAAAACAGATACTCGCCAAACAGAATAAAAGAATTCCTGTAATTACAACGCTCCACGGAACCGATATAACACTCGTAGGACGAGATAAAACGTACAGCCCTGTTGTTACTTTTTCTATGGAAGAAAGCGATATTTTAACTGCAGTATCAAATAATCTGAAAGAAGAAACCTATAAGAATTTTCGTATTGAAAAGCCTATAGAAGTCATTTATAATTTTGTGGACGTTAACCGCTTTCATAAAAAGCCAATCGATGCCTTTAAAAAATTGATCGCACCGCTGGGTGAGAAAATTCTTGTTCATGCCTCCAATTTCCGAAAGGTAAAAAGGGTTGACGATGTTTTAAAAACCTTCCTGGCGATTAATGAAAAAATACCGTGTAAGCTATTACTGATAGGAGATGGGCCTGAACGGCCGTACCTCGAATCGTTAACCAGGGATTGTGCACCGTGCGCAGAAGTAAAGTTTCTTGGGAAGCAGGAGCAAATGGAAGACCTTCTCTGCATTGCAGATCTCTTCTTATTACCGAGTGAATATGAGAGTTTCGGACTTGCAGCTTTGGAGGCAATGGCAGCAGAAGTGCCGGTTATATCAACCAATGCGGGCGGTTTACCCGAGATAAATATAAATGGTTTTAGCGGATACATGAGTAATGTTGGGGATGTAAATGACATGGCCAAAAATGCCATAAGCATTTTAGAAAATGACAGCATTCATCAGCAGTTTAAAAAGAATGCATTGGAACAGGCATTGAAATTCGACATTCAGAATATTGTGCCGCAATATGAAGCTATTTATGCCAGCGTGTTGTAATCTGCGTTATCGCCGGCGAAGCCAGCCTTCCGGATCGAAATTACTTTTTTCATTGCTTAGGTAGAAATCAATTGCGCCTACCCCGTCGAAGTTGGTGGCGACCTTACCTATTACCTGGCCGGTTTTAACTTCCTGCCCTTTTTGCACGGAAACCCCGCTTAAATTACTGTACGTACTAAAGTATCTTCCATGTTGAATGGTAACTACCTGCATATCTTCCACGCTTTGGGCCATTATCACCGTTCCGTCGAATACGCATTTTACGGGGCTGCCCACGTCTGCTGAAATAGTAGTAGAGGTGACTACCAGCGTAGTTCCGCTTGGCAGTTTATTAGAGCCATAATGCATCAGCACGTAACCCTTATCAAGCGGCCACGGAAGACTGCCCCGGTTTCTTTCAAAGCTGGCGTTTAACGCAAGATTTTCGGGATTTAAAAGTACACTTGGGGGAGCTTTGGCAGGAGCCTTCGCGGCGGCTCTGGTACCAGATGCAACAGACTTCACCGGGGATGTATTGGGTGATGAATTATTGGAAGCATTATTTTTTGCTATGGCAGCATCGGCAGTTTTTTTCCTCCGGCTCTCCTCCGCAGCTTTTGCGAGGGCGGCTTTCTTGGCCTCATCCTGGGCACGCTTAATGGCGGAAGCAATTGCACTACTAACCTTCCGCATCTGCTTTTGTTTGGCAGCTATCTGGTTATTCAGTTGTTTGCCCTGTTTTTGAAGTTCTGCAACTATCCGGTCCTTTTCTTTTTGCTGTTCTTCAAGCGTTGACATTTCTCTGCTTTGCACCTGCAACACCGTATTTTTTTTAACCTTAGCACCTCCTAAATCTCCAATTCTTTGCTTCCGCAATTCCTGCGTACGCAGAATATTCTGACCTTGCATTTCACGGTAGGCCCGGTAACTTTTTAAATACGAAACTCTTTTAATGGCATCATTAAAATTATCAGCCGAAAAAATAAAATTTAAAAAATCATAATTGCTCCGGTTCTTGTATGCATACACCATACTTTTTGCATATTCCTGTTTGAGCGTGTCGAGGAGTTTATCAAACTTCCTTATATCTTTTTGGATGGTGAACATATTATTGTCCAGCATCCGGAGATCTTTATTTATATTTTCGATTACCCGGTCCTGTAAGTTTACCTTTTTGTTAATAGCCTGCCATTGGAAGAGGTTCGACTTAGTTTCAGTTTTATTAGCACGTAATAATTTCTCTGTTTGTTCAATTTCTCTTTTAAGATCCTGTCGCTGCTTCTCAAGTTCATCGCGGCTTTGCGCCATGCTCATAAAACTTAACATGCAACTTACTGAGAGTAGTAAAAGGAATTTAACCATGATAAGAATTTAAGTGTTGCAATAAGCTCGGGAGCGTTGCACCATGAGCCTGGATTATTCCGTTAAATTAACGACTATTTTCTTCTAAAATTTTTGGGGATAGAAAATGCCACCGATAATTCTTTGTTAAAGTCGAACTGCTTAAAATTCATATAAACTTCTAATTTGTTCTTCTCAGAAATTGTTATTTTCCGATAAGTTGAAAATGCGCGGTTATTGGAATTTTCGTATTGGTCATAAGTTACATCCGCGGTTCGGTTTCGTGCGAGATTTACATCATCGAGTTTACTTCTTAGGAGTTGATTTTTATCGTCTGAAAGGGTAAGAAGTGTTTTGAAATTTTTATCGATTGATGAGGCGAGAACAAAGTTGGCTGCCCTCCTGTAAACTGCTGTACTACTGTCGAAAAAAATAGGATTTCCAACTAAAAGGTTTTGCAGAGTTTTAAAATCAAATGGAATTTGGGTTACTTCCTGCAAATAATCAAGCGATCTGCGCTGGTAAGTCTTTTCCCGTTTGTCAAGTAATATAACGGAGTCGCGGGTAATGAATACCCGGTATACTTCAACATTCAAAAAGGTAGCCGATAAAGATATCCATATTGCACTGTCTTTTACAATTCTCACCACCGCTACAATGTCTGGTTTCTTCCCGTTATTATCTTCTGATTCAACTTTTATTTTTGCATTAAAGGTTTTATAATCGATATAGTGACTGTGTAAGGCAGCCATTGTTTCTTTTATAAACTTTAAAGAATCTGCCGAGGAGG
>JANXYS010000207.1 GCA_025355935.1 Chitinophagales bacterium
TGACCTAATTCAATATATCCTGGCTTGAAAAAAATCTATCTGCTGCAATTACATGAAAATTCCAACAGCGAAACCTGCCTTACTTAATGCTCTTTATAATAAAACAAAAACAGTTTGTGTATTTTTGGCCCGGAACAAGGCCAAAATTTACACAATGTTTATCCTTTAACCGTTATTAACTCTTTGATATAAAATTAATAGTGTTGTGAATCTAAATGTGAATCTATAAAATATTTACAACTCGATATTCACAATTAGTAAAACAAATTAGTTGAGCAATCTTGAGGCTGAAAGTAGGAAGAGGGATCTCCCAAACAGCGCGGTGTACGACTTATTTAATGGGCTGGTAAAGCATATATTTCTGATGGAAATACTCTTCACCAAATATTTTATCTATTTCCCAAACGAAAGGTTTGCAATTACTTTCAAAAATTTCCTGATTCAGATCACCTCCCTTAAGGCAGATCAGTCCGTTCGGATTATCCGTTCCCGCCGCCGTTTTGTTTTTCCTGATTAGGGGCTTACTCCAATGCCAGAGATCTTTAAGAGGTGCTACGGCCCTTGACACGACCACATCAAACTGCCGGCCTTTGATCTCCTCTGCGCGTGAATGCTGCGTGGTAAGATTCTTTAACCCTATAGCTGTCGCGATATCGGTTACCACTTTAAGTTTTTTATTGATGCTGTCAACCAGGTGGAATTCGGCGCCCGGAAAAAAAATTGCCAGCGGAATGCCGGGAAAGCCGCCGCCCGCTCCAAGATCCATTATCTGCATCCCGTCCTTAAAATCAAATTTCGCTGCTATAGCTAGTGAATGAAGCACATGATGAATATAAAAATTCTCGGTATCCTTGCGGCTGATCACGTTAATCTTACTGTTCCAGTCAATGTAAAGTTCTTCTAAAGCTGAAAACTGTTCTTGTTGCTTTGCGGTGAAGTCTGAAAAGTATTCGAATATTATATTCATAAATTATGTTGCAAGGGGATCAAACAAGCCCCTAATATTTTAAAATTTATCGGTCTGCGTTACTTCCAGCTTTGCTTTGGCTTCCTGGCGAGCGCAGGCGCAAATACCAGGTAATAAACAAACATCCAAAGGTCGAAAAAAAGAAAGAACGGAAACAAGTCTTTCTCTCCCAACTTTACCATGGCCTTGTAGAACATCATGCCCTGGATGATAGTTTTACCGCCGAAAATCACTAACGCAATCCTCCAGTCATAAACAATTGCGCATGCTATTAGCAAAGGATAAAAAATAAACTGGGAAAAGGCGTAGAAAGCAAGTAGAAATTTGTGCAGAGGCTTATAAAATTTTGATGTGGTGTAATGACGTTTTTTCTGAGTCTTCCATTGTTGCCAGCTCAGGGCCGGCTTACTTAAGGTGAAACTGGATGGATCAATATTGATGCGTGTATTTCGCCTGGTCGCTGCCGCGTTGATAAAGAGATCGTCGTCGCCGCCAGGCACATTGTTGTGAGCAGAAAACCCTTTATGGCGGAAGAAAACCAGTTTCTTATAAGAAAGGTTTCTGCCTACGCCCATATACGGTATACCTGCTAACGCGTAGCTAAGGTATTGAATGGCCGAGTGGAAAGTCTCCCACCTGATAAGTTTATTCAGAAACCCTTTTTGGCGATGATATGGCCCGTACCCAAGCACGATTTCTGTGTCTTCATGGTAGGCATCCTGCATACTATTTATCCAGTGCTCTGAGGCAGGAACGCAGTCAGCATCCGTCAATAACAAAACTTCGTGTTTAGCAGTACGTATTCCAATGCTAAGCGGAAATTTTTTTCCAGGGATCATTCTTGCTTCCTGTGTTAGTTCCACTACCTGTAGTTGCTTAAATGATCGCTGAAATTCTTCCAAAACATATTTACTGTCATCAAACGAGTTGTCGTTAACAACCACAACTTCATGCGTGGTTTTATACTCTTGTACCAGTGATCCGGGTAAATTCGTAGCCAGGTTTTCGGCTTCATCCCTCGCGCAAATCACAACGCTGACGGGGTGAGTTTGGGAAACGGTTTTTTGTCTGGCTTTATAAAAAGCAAGCCTGCTGAAAAAAAACAGGTGATAAAATAATTGGACGCCGGTAGCAACACAGAGTGCTACAAACAGGAGGAACTGCCAGTTCAGCAAATGTAGGTTTGGTAAATGCATGTCTGCAAAAGTAAGGTTTCACCGAATTTTTCAATCGAAGCAGGTTTATTTGGGTAAAAATATTTCATAAAAAAAAACCAGGTGCTATCTATCACGCCGCTGCACCTGTCAACTCCCGGATATACCTTTGAATCCTGTTATCTTTGCGGCCGGTTTTAAATTATTTTCAACATGAGTAGTTTGAATTTCAATGTAGAGATAACGGATACTACTACTAAAGCACGTGCCGGTACCATAACAACAGATCACGGAGTTATACAAACTCCCATTTTTATGCCGGTCGGTACTGCAGGTAGCGTAAAGGCTGTTTCACAGCAACAGCTGGTAGAGGACGTGAAGGCGCAGATCATTCTTGGAAATACTTACCACCTTTACCTGCGTCCGGGACTGGAGGTTTTGGAAGCGGCAGGAGGGCTACATAAATTCAACGGCTGGCAAAAACCTATTCTTACAGACAGTGGGGGTTACCAGGTTTTTTCGCTTTCCGGAACAAGGAAGATCAACGAAGAGGGCGTTGTATTTAAATCGCATATAGATGGAAGTAAGCATCTCTTTACTCCTGAAAAAGTTATGGACATACAACGGATTATTGGCGGGGATATAATTATGGCTTTTGATGAATGCCCGCCGGGGGGAAGTGAGTATGGCTATGCTAAAACCTCTATGGAACTAACTCACCGCTGGCTCGACCGTTGTATAAAACAGTTTAATGATACACCGGCCAAATATGATTATACCCAAAATCTTTTCCCCATAGTACAGGGTGGGGTACATCACGATTTGCGTAAAGAATCATGTGCCTATATCTCTGAAAAGGGTGCCCCGGGGAATGCAATCGGGGGATTGAGCGTAGGTGAGCCTATTGAAACGATGTATGAGATATGCTCGCTTTGCTGTGATCAATTGCCGGCAAATAAACCAAGATACCTTATGGGTGTCGGAACTCCCTGGAATATTCTGGAAGCTATTTCCATGGGTGTTGATATGTTTGACTGCGTGATGCCTACACGAAATGGCCGTAATGCCATGTTATTTACTTCCGAAGGAATTATTAATATCGATAATAAAAAGTGGGAAAAAGACTATTCTATGCTGGATACAGGAATTGATTGCCCGGTTAGCAATTATTATAGTAAGTCGTACCTCAGGCACCTCATGAAAAGCAAAGAGTACCTTGGCCTCACCATAGCTAGTGTACATAACCTTGCTTTCTACCTTTGGCTGGTAACTGAAGCCCGGCGCCATATTAAGGAGGGAAGTTTTAGGAGCTGGAAGGATGACATGGTTTTAAAGCTTCAAACCCGGTTATGACTTGCTAAATGCTACGTAGCCTCACTATAATTCTCCAGGCAACCTGTTAAAAACATCGGCTAAAACAATAAAAAGGAGCCGGAAAAGTTTATTTTGTGGTACCTCAAAAATTAATCTCATGAAGCCGACCCTCCTGTTATTCTTGTCGTATATTGCCTTTATACCCGTCCTGGTTGCTCAGACCGCGGTGCAAAATGCAAGCATTCCAAAGGATGCCCCCATAAATGTTACTGTTACAGATTTTAAAAATAATGTGAAATCCAACGAGATCATCGTTTTTAAAAGTGGCGTCAATCAAAAGGAATACCAGGGCCTGACCAATGATAGCGGGAAATTTACTGTCCGGCTTCCTGCAGGTGATAAGTACGAAATTTTCATCCTCGGTTTTAAAGATTCAACCAGCTATAATATGCTGGAGATTCCCGCGCTAACTGGAAATGCCTATTACAAGAATCCTTTTAAAGTAGATATTCAGTTTCAGCCAGCCAAAACTTTTGTATTAGAAGATTGCAACTTTGAAACAGGAAAAGCCTCGCTTGAAGAAAGCTCCTATGCAGTTCTGGATGAACTGGTGGCTTATCTGGTTCGAAAAGACGATCAGAAAATTGAATTAGGAGGCCATACCGACAATGTAGGCTCTGCTGCGAGTAACTTGAAACTTTCTCTTGACAGGGCCAATACCGTGCGCGCGTACCTGCTAACAAAAGGCATTGATCCCGATCGGGTAACTGCGCGGGGATACGGAATGACAGTTCCGGTTGCAGACAATAAAACTGAAGAAGGCCGGGGACAGAACCGACGCACAGAAGTGAAAATCCTGGAATAATCCTCCTTAAGTCTTTGAGCTTCATAAGATGTAGGCCATTTACAACAAAAAGTCGGGATTAATTCATTCATTCTGATTATTTTGTTTTATAATTAAATTTTTACTCCTATCTTTGCGCTCCGAAATTTATGGCTAAGCAGGCACTAATCAAACAAGATGGAACAATAGTAGAAGCGTTGAGCAATGCTATGTTTAAAGTAAAACTGGAGAATGGTCATGAAATATTGGCCACAATTTCGGGAAAGATGAGGATGCATTATATCCGTATTTTACCGGGTGATAAAGTTGGGGTAGAGATGAGCCCTTATGACCTGACAAGGGGAAGAATCATTTTCAGGTATAAGTAGGCTCAGAAAATTTACAAAGTATTCAGTAATAAGTAAAAATAATAAAGATGAAGGTTAGAGCTTCAATTAAAAAGCGCAGCGCAGACTGTAAGATCGTAAGAAGGAAAGGTCGGCTGTACGTTATCAACAAAAAGAATCCCCGTTTTAAACAAAAGCAAGGATAATAACTTTTAATTTTTAATTTTTAATTCATAATAATGGCTCGTATTGCCGGTATAGATTTACCAAAAAATAAAAGAGGCGAAATAGGTCTTACCTATATTTATGGTATTGGTCGTTCAACTGCAAAGTATATTCTTACCAAAGCAGGCATCGATATTAATAAGAAAGTTAACCAGTGGAATGATGATGAGCAAACGTCTATCCGTAACGTTATAAATACAGAGTTCAAAACTGAAGGAGCATTGCGTAGTGAAACCCAGATGAATATAAAGCGTTTACTGGATATTGCCTGTTACCGCGGTTTACGTCACCGTAAGGGATTACCTGTTCGTGGTCAGCGTACTCGTACAAATAGTCGTACAAGAAAAGGTAAGCGTAAAACTGTTGCCGGCAAGAAGAAGGTTGCCAAGAAGTAATTTCAAAATTACAATTACGAATTGCAAATGTAGTGTGCTTTCAAACAGCCCTTGTTCGCCATTCGTAATTCGTCATTTATATATCGACCTGATTTTTTGAGACAACGCCAGATCGCAGCGGTCAGCGGGAGGGTTGCTTCAGGATCCTGATAATGTCGGGAGAATTTTATAACGATTACCTATTTTTAATTATGGCAAAAGCACAACAAAGCGGCAAACAAGGTGGAAAGGCCGCTGCAAAGAAAAGGATTGTAAAAGTTGAAACTCATGGCGATGCTCATATCGTAGCAAGTTTCAACAACATTATTATTTCATTGACCAACAAGCAAGGCCAGGTGATCTCGTGGAGCAGTGCGGGTAAAATGGGTTTCAAAGGAAGCAAGAAGAATACTCCGTACGCCGCTCAGATGGCTGCAGCAGACTGTGCTAAAATTGCACTGGATGCAGGTCTTAAAAGGGTTGACGTATTTGTAAAAGGACCAGGAAGTGGCCGCGAAGGTGCTATCCGCTCATTATCGCAAAACGGAATTGAAGTTTCAACTATAAAGGATGTTACTCCAATGCCGCATAATGGTTGTCGTCCGCCTAAGAAAAGAAGAGTTTAAGATGATTGGTTAGGCGGTTACTCAGGCCTATTCTACACTATAATACATTTTATCACCGGGTGCAGCATTCATTTTAAAAGGTCTTTACAATGATGCACCGACACTAAAAGACCTCCGATACATTATGGCACGTTATACAGGCCCCAAAACAAAAATTTCCCGCAGGTTCGGAGAACCTATCACAGGAAACGGCAAATGGTTATCTAAAAATAGTAACCCTCCCGGTATGCACGGTGCAAACCGCAAGCGCAAAACTTTAGGCGAATACGCTTTACAGTTATCAGAAAAACAGAAAGCAAAATATACGTACGGTTTACTTGAAAAGCAGTTCCGTAAAACTTTTGATGAGGCAAGTCGCCGTAAAGGTGTAACTGGTGAAAATCTTATTAAATTACTGGAAGCGCGTTTAGATAATACCGTGTTCCGTATGGGTATTTCAATCAGTCGCCAGGGTGCGCGCCAATTGGTAAGCCACAAGCATATTACTGTAAATGGTGAAGTAATGAACATTCCCTCTTACAGTTGTAAACCAGGTGATGTTATCGGGCTTAAAAACAAAACTGCTGCAAATACATCTATCACAGGAAACCTACGCGGCAAAAATCCAAAGTTCAGCTGGATCGATTGGAGCGAAGGTGAAATGAGAGGTACTTTTATTACATATCCTGAGAGAGAAAGCGTTCCTGAAAATATCAAGGAGCAATTAATCGTGGAATTGTATTCTAAGTAATTGAAATAAGGGTACGGGTTAATAGAACTGATTTTGTTCTTGACCAGTTTCGGACTTCAGGAATTTGCAACAATAATTTTAAATTAAATCAACAAAATACAAATGGGTATTTTCAATTTTGTTAAACCAGATAAGATAGTTCTTCAGAAAGCAACCGACTTTGAAGCACAGTTCGAATTTCGTCCGTTAGAACCCGGATACGGAGTAACGATCGGTAATGCACTACGCCGCGTATTGCTGAATTCATTGGAGGGTTATGCAATTATTGGTATCAATATAGCTGGCGCTGACCATGAATTTGCTACTATTAAAGGTGTTACAGAAGACGTAACAGAAATTATCCTCAATCTGAAGCAGGTTCGTTTTAAAGCGAAAGTTGACCATGATGTTCACACTGAAAAGGTTACGCTTTCTATCAAAAATAAAACAGAGTTCACTGCAGGAATGATTGGAGAAGCTTCTCCGGCGTTTGAAGTTATGAATCCTGAATTGATGATCTGCACATTGGATAACAGTGCGAAACTTGATATTGAAATTAGCATCGGCCGTGGCCGTGGTTATGTGCCTGCTGAAGAACATAAAGAAAAGAACACTCACTTCGGATACATCCCTGTAGATGCAATATATACTCCGATCAAAAATGTAAAATACCTGATCGAAAACACAAGGGTTGAGCAACGTACTGATTTCGAAAAACTCATCATGGATGTAGTAACTGATGGCACGATTCACCCTGAAGAGGCAGTGAAACAAGCCAGCCGTATTCTTATCCAGCATTTGATGATTATCACAGACGAGAACATCACTTTCGATACTAAAGAAGATAAGAAAGAGGACCTGGTAGATGAGCAAACATTGCAATTACGCAAAATGCTTAAAACGCCCCTTGAAGATCTTGACCTTTCTGTTCGCGCATTTAACTGTTTGAAAGCTGCTAAGATTAATTCACTAAGTGAGCTTGTTCAATACGAACAGGAAGATCTTATGAAATTCAGGAACTTTGGTCAGAAGTCGTTAAGCGAAATCGATTCAGTATTGCAGGAAAGAGGTTTGAGCTTCGG
>JANXYS010000021.1 GCA_025355935.1 Chitinophagales bacterium
ATGGGATGTAGGGCACCAGGCCTACGGACATAAAATTTTGACGGGCCGCAGGGATTCTTTTCCTACTAACCGTAAATATCATGGGCTGAGCGGCTTCCCAAACCGAACTGAGAGTGAGTATGATACTTTTGGAGTTGGTCATTCATCAACTTCTATTTCTGCAGCCCTCGGAATGGCGATGGCCAGCCAATATAAAGGAGAATTGCAGAAGCAACATATTGCGGTAATCGGCGATGGATCGATGACTGCAGGACTGGCTTTTGAAGCCATGAACCATGCAGGAATTGAAAAAAGCAACTTGCTTATTATACTGAATGATAATTGCATGAGTATTGATCCTAATGTAGGAGCCCTTAAGGAATACCTTACAGATATTACCACTTCCCATACTTATAATAAAGTTAAAGATGATGTGTGGAAGCTTATGGGCAAGCTTCCCGTCGGAAAAACTTTCAGCCGCGCGATGGCTCAGAAACTAACAGAAGGTTTAAAAGGGATGGTTAGCAGTAGTGCAAATCTTTTTGAAGCTTTGAACCTGCGTTATTTCGGACCAATTGACGGGCACAATATTATAAAGCTGGTGGATACCCTGAATGATCTTAAAGACATCCCGGGCCCGAAACTCCTTCATATTAAAACGGTCAAGGGGAAGGGGTACGAACTCGCAGAAAAAGATCAAACTAAGTGGCATGCTCCGGGCCTGTTTGACAAGGTAACGGGAGAAATTAAGAAAAGAGTTTACGACATCCCGCAACCCCCGAAATACCAGGATGTTTTTGGACATACCATCATTGAGCTTGCAGAAAAGAATGCGAAGATTATGGGTATTACGCCTGCAATGCCAAGTGGGTCTTCGCTTAAGTTTATGATGGACAAAATGCCCGATCGTGCATTCGACGTAGGAATTTGCGAGCAACACGCGGTTACCCTCAGTGCAGGCCTTGCAACCCAGGGCATGAAAGTCTTTTGTAATATTTATTCTTCTTTCATGCAGCGTGCCTACGATATGGTAATACATGATGTTGCGATACAAAACCTGCCAGTAGTTTTTTGTCTTGATCGTGCGGGATTAGTTGGGGAAGATGGTCCTACTCATCATGGGTGTTACGACATAGCTTACATGCGTTGCATTCCGAACATGATCATCAGCGCTCCTATGAATGAAAAAGAATTGAGGAATTTGATGTACACAGCGCAATTAGAAACAATAACGAATCCATTTGTTATCCGTTACCCGCGCGGTGAAGGGGTAATGCCTGACTGGCGTACTCCGTTTGAAGAAATACAGATCGGTAAGGGGCGAAAAATTAAAGATGGTGAGGAAATTGCCATTCTAACGTTCGGTCATCCCGGAAACTTTGCGGCCACTGCAATACGGGATCTTCGTTCTGAGGGGATTAATCCTGCCCATTATGATATGCGATTTGTAAAGCCTATTGATGAAGAACTCTTACATGAAGTATTTCACAAATTTAAAAAGGTCATTACTATTGAAGACGGAACCATTGTCGGTGGATTTGGTAGCGCAGTATTAGAATTTATGAATTTAAATGGATATAAAGCAAGCGTGAAAATTATGGGCATTCCTGACCGCTTTGTAGAACATGGATTGCCGAAAGAACTTTATCGTGAAATAGGAATTGATGCTGAGGGGATCGCAGAGGCGCTGCGAGCGTTCTCAAATGAACATGTAATGGCACATAAATAAAAATTAAAAATATGTAGGTTTTATTTTTTATCTAATTACTTGATTTTCAATACAAAACTCACGGTTGTGACAGGTTGATATTCAGTTTTCCAATCGTGATTCCATGACAATCCTGAAGGGGAGCTGTCACAAGAGGCAAACAAAAGCTGTTATAACTATTAACCTGACCTCAATAAGGAACTTAAATTTATCTGACTTTGAAATTCGCTAACTGCTGTTAGCTGAGCGGTACTTCGATGGCTAACAATTCCGCATCCTCCGATGCCTTCACGACGAACGTTTCAGTGCCGGAGATACCAACTGCATCCCTCTTAGCCAATCTTTTTTCCCCTAATTTGATCGAACCACGTATCACTACAAGGTAAACGCCATTGCCAGTAAATGCGTTGCGATACTCTATCTCATTGCCCTCCGATAAATTGATCATTGAAAACCGGGCGTCCTGGTTAATCCAAAGGGCATCATCTTCTGCGCGGGGAGAAACAATTACCTGCCATTTATTTTCGCGGTTTAATACGTCAAAACTCCGTTGGTCGTAACGGGGCTTGATATTTTTCTCTTTTGGAAAAATCCACACCTGGAAAAGGGTTACTGGTTCTGTAGTGGATGCGTTGGCCTCAGAATGTTGCACACCCGTACCCGCACTCATAATTTGAACATCGCCTGCACGAATAATCCCTTCTCCCCCTGTGCTATCCTTATGTTTTAATGCACCGGTGAAAGGTATAGTTATAATCTCCATATTGTCATGCGGATGCGTTGGAAAGGCACCCCCAGCTCCGATAAAATCATCATTTAAAACCCTTAGCAAACCAAAGTGAACTTTGGCAGGATTGTGATATCCGCCAAAACTAAAATAATAATTAGGTTTTAGCCATCCATAATCACCTGAGCCTCTATCTGAAGCTTTTTGAATATCTGTTTTCATATTCTATAATTTAACATTAGTTATCAATGTTTAAACATCAAATATGGCGCCACATTTACTGCCTGCCATTTTCGTGAGGATGATGATTAGAATTGAAAGCTAGCAGGGAGGAAATTTTGTATGATCATATCTGCTGTTGAAAGGGCGTTGGCAGCTTCCGTAGTTGTAATGGCCACAACTTTCATACCGGCCGCTTTTGCAGATCGGATGCCAACAATAGCGTCCTCAAAGACCAGGCAGTTGGCGGGGTCGACTCCCAAAGCCTGTGAGGCCTTAATGTAAATTTCTGGGTCTGGCTTACCCCGGCTTATATGTGATGAATTTATGACTATAGGAAAGTATTGCTGTATGTCAATGTGGTCAAACATGAAATCAATATTGGGCTGTATACCGCTGGTTGCAATAGCCATTGGAACCCCGAATTTCTCAAAAGCATGTAAGAGATCCAGTAGTCCTTCCACAGGTAAAATATCATGCTTATACATCTCGCGATAAACGGCCTCTTTTTCGAGCGTATATGGGAGTGCCTCCTCCTTCGTCATTTCTTTCTTAAATATGTACTCCAACACATCCTTATTAGTGCGGCCGTTAAAATGTGTACGATATTCCTCTTCTGTTACTACGCGGCCCATAGTTTTTAAATACTGAAGCCAGCTTTTAAGGTGCACTGCATTATTATCAATCAAGGTGCCATCAAGATCGAAAATTGCAGCTTTTATATTAAATTTCCTAATTAGTGCTTTTACGATTTCATCCATTTTTTATTTTTATTCCTGAAGAAAAGAAAACTTAAGACTGATCCCGCAAGAAGACCCATCGTTAACCAATACTCGAAATTTAGATTTTCAAAAGTAGTGCTGATACTTGTCTTGATTTTTAACCCCTGATTGGCACTTGTTAGACCCGACAACTCCCTCACTAAAAAAAATCTTCTTATCAATATTGTAGTAAGCATTGCCACAATAATAAGCATCGCAGACAATATTTTTTGAGATCTCGTAAGGTTCGGCAGCACCTTCCATATACAATAGCACGCAAATGGTACTACCGCGCACACTATTGCAAATAATTTAGCCTGCTCAAAAGGAGTTTCAAAACGGGTTACATGATAAATAGCGCCAGGTAATGCGGGCACCATAAAACCAAAAAATGTGGGATAACTGTAAATGCTGATGGCAAATAGTGCCAGGGAAATTAGCAATGTAATAAGAAGATCCCCAAGCGAAAATTTATTCATAGGCTCTTTATATATATTAATCATGCCTAAAGTAAACAAGTGTCTGCAGTTAATTGAGGTGATCAAAATCCTCTGAGGTAAGTGCGGTAGATTGGTCTTCTTCGCGATCTTCATTATACTCGATGATAAAATTGTTGCGCCCTTCGCCAATGATAAT
The DNA here is from genome assembly GCA_025355935.1 of Chitinophagales bacterium. Lineage (GTDB taxonomy): Bacteria > Bacteroidota > Bacteroidia > Chitinophagales > Chitinophagaceae > Ferruginibacter. The sequence goes on from JANXYS010000021.1 coordinate 4,031, forward strand.
GCCCAAGAATTTTTGCTGAACCATTTCAAGCATATTCAGAAAAATAAAAATGGCATGAATCCTGTCTTCAGCGACTTCAAAGATTTTTTCAAATGAAAGGGTTTTCTCAGAGCGGGCAAGCGTAAGCATATAATCCCGTACGCCTTCCATGGTGTGGTTGTACTGAACGACAGTGTGAACCGGTTTATTATTTCTTTCCTGTACCCGTTGAATAACTCTTTCAAACGCTTTCATCAATTTAAAAAGAGTAACAGTCTGAATTTCCGTCCCTTCCCCCGCTTCCTCGCCAATTGTTGAGAGTTCTTTTTGGAGGTTTCCTCTTTTAATCATTAACATGCGAACAGCTTCCATTTCCGCCATCTGCGCGGAGGCTTCCTTGAACTTTTTATACTCCATGATTTTGTCAATCAGTTCCTGGCGCGGATCAATTTCGTTTCCGGAAGCGTCAAGTTCTTTGCGAGGTAAAAGCATTTTTGCTTTTATGCGCATAAGCGTACTTATAAATAAAATGAATTCGCTGCTTAATTCAATGTTAAGCTTGCCGGCGGCGTGAATATGATCAAGAAAGTCGTTGGTAATTTTTGTAATGGGAATGTTGTAAATATCAAGTTCGTCGCGCTCGATAAAAAAAAGCAACAAATCGAAGGGACCTTCAAATTGGTCCTCCAGTTTTATTTGATAAGAAGGTGCCTGCAAAATTTAATATTTAAGTGGGCAAAAATATACAATACAGCCCATAAACCCATCCATTCCTGCATTATCAAAAAGGGGGAATCAAGTAAAAGAGAGCTATGCTTATCAAAGTGTTACTTCCTGAGGCTATCCCGAATTTCTGTCAAAAGTTTTTCTGAAGTAGTGGGCTCGGTTGGTATAACTGGCGCTATTTCCTTTTTTTTGGCAGCATTTATTCCTTTGATGGCCAGGAAGAGAACGAGCGCCACCATTACAAATTTAATGAGTGCAGCCAGAAAACTTCCGTACTTCACCTCACCCCACTTAAGATCAGCAATGTTGGCAGCGTGAAATGCCTTAAGTGCCGGCGTAAGCAAGAGAGGTGTAATCACGTCATCAAC
>JANXYS010000230.1 GCA_025355935.1 Chitinophagales bacterium
TGTGCAAGCTTCTTTAAGCTCAGCATCCAGTCTTGGTTTACGGGGGGCATCGCACCATAATCATTATAACTGCTCCAATTCTTAACGTAAATGAAATCCGCATTTTCAAGCGCTTCTTCCTGATTATGCGTGATGGTCGCACCCTTTGTAAATTTCTCGTCAAGATCGTATTCCGGCGGATTTGCAATCACGAAATCTGCTTCTCCCCATTCATTAATCCACTGCGCAAAAGAATTTGCCACACATTGTGGAAGTGGTTTTATATGCGGTGCCCACGACAGCAAAATTTTGGGGCGGGTTATCAAATCAATTGATCTCATGCTCTCCCGAATTGTAAGAATATCCGTAAGTGACTGGAGCGGATGTAAAGTTGCGCTTTCAAGACTTATCACCGGAACCCCGGCGTACTTGATAAATTGTGTGAGGATCGTTTCCGCATAATCGGCATCACGAACTTGCAACGACGGGAAAGTCCGAATACATAAAATATCAAAATAGCTTCCTAACACCGGTGCGGCATCACGGATATGTTCTATCGTATTTCCATTCATAACGGCGCCTTCAGCAAATTCAAGTGCCCAACCGTCTTTGTCCACATTAAAGACAATGGTTTCCATGCCGAGGTTCTTCGCGGCAACCTGCGTGCTGATCCGGGTACGCAGGCTTGGATTTAAAAATAACAGTCCAATCTTTTTATTTGTGCCGATCGTAGCAGAAGAAAAAGGATTTGCTTTAAATTGAATAGCCTTTTCGACCAGACCATCAATGTCGGTTACATCATTCACAGAGACAAAATTCTTCATGCCGTCAATTCAGTTTTTAAAGCGGTTAAAAATAGATCGGCTTCGGCTTTTCCAATATTCAAAGCCGGAAGCAGCCTGATGACATTTGGTTTTGCTTCTCCAGTAAATATCTTATGCTTAAAAAGTAGATTCTTCTTTACATCTTTAAGCTCTTCCGGTAATTCGATGCCGATCATCAGTCCGCATCCCCGAACTTCTTTAATGCTTGGAAGCTTACGAAGTTCATTTATGAGATAATCGCCAATTTCACCTGCATTACCTATAAGGTCATGCGCTTCGATTTCTTCAAGCACCGCAAGGGCTGCCGCACATGCAAGGTGATTACCGCCAAAAGTTGTTCCAAGCATGAAATGTTTTGCATGGAACTTAGGAGATATTGCAATGCCCGCTACAGGAAAGCCATTACCCATTCCTTTAGCCATGCTGTAAATATCTGCATCAACACCTGCATAATCATGAGAATAAAACTTACCAGTTCTGCCGTAACCGCATTGAACAGAATCAGCAATGTAGACGGCATTATGTTGATCGCATTGTTGCCGAATAGCCTGCAGAAATGCGGGATCCGCAACCCTTATCCCGCCCACACCCTGTATACCTTCAACAATAACAGAAGAAATTTCGTTTTGAATAAAGGCTTCTTTTAAAGCGTCTATGTCGTTGAGCGGAAGAAAAATAATATTACTGTTTTCATTCACAGGGGCCACAATTGTGGGATTATCGGTAGCGGCTACTGCAAGCGAAGTTCGACCATGAAAGGACCTTTTGAAAGCAATAACTTTTTTCCTACCATTATAAAATGAAGCGAGTTTCAGAGCGTTTTCATTTGCTTCGGCGCCGGAGTTGCAGAGAAAGAGATGATAATTTTCTTTACCTGAAACCTCACCCAGTTTTGTAGCCAGTTCCTGCTGAAGCGGAATCCTGATAGAATTTGAATAAAACGAAATTTTGTGCATTTGCTCTTCAATTCTTTTTACCCAATGCGAATTGGTATGGCCGATACTTATTACTGCATGCCCTCCATATAGATCTAAGTATTTCTGGCCGGCATCATCCCAAACATACGACCCGCATGCTTTAACAATCGTTACATTATTCAGTGGATATACATCAAATAGATTCATTCAGATAAGCCTTTAAAAATTTTAAAATGCAGACGCCTTTAAATTTAAGCCGGTGGTTTCCTTAAGCCCGAATAGAAGATTCATATTCTGAACCGCCTGGCCGCTTGCACCTTTCAGCAAATTATCAATGGCTGAATGTACAATCAGCCTCTTTCCAATCTTTTCTAATTGTATAACGGCTTTGTTGGTATTTACAACCTGTTTAAGATGTATCGGATGAGCAGTGACTGACACGAAAGGGTGCTTAAGATAATATTCTGTATAAATGCCATAAAGCTCCTCAAGAGTTTTATCGCAATTCAGTTGTGAACTAATAAATATGCCACGTGCAAAATCACCGCGCCATGGTACAAAACTCAAATTGAAATCTGACGGATCCTCCGGAATAAATCCGGGTTGTAGTTTGTTAAGCGTTTGATTGATCTCGCCGAGATGTTGGTGTGTTAGCGTTTTATACGCCTGTATATTATTGCTGCGCCAACTGAAATGACTCGTAGGCGAAAGTGATTGTCCAGCGCCTGTAGACCCAGTGATGCCAGTAGTATACACCTCTGTCATTAGACGGTTATTCGCAAGAGGTAATAACCCAAGCTGTATGGCGGTTGCGAAACAACCGGGATTTGCGATTGCATTAGCCGACCTGATCGCTTCCCGGTTAAGCTCAGGTAAGCCGTAAACAAAATGCCGTTTAGAAATACTGCGATCTTTTTCAAGACGGAAGTCATTGCCTATGTCAATTAGTTTCACCGACGCCGGAATTGTAACAGAGTCCATAAACTTTTTCGCCTCTCCGTGTCCTGCGCAAAAAAACAGTACATCGATGTCCATATTATGATCGGCAACAAATTTTAAATTGATTTCGTCAACCAGGTCTGTATGTACGTCACTTATGGGAGCGCCGGCATTACTGCGGCTTTGGGCGAAAGCTATATCGACGTAAGGGTGGTTTACGAGGATACGGAGTAATTCACCGCCTGTATAGCCAGCACTGCCGATAATTCCTGCTTTTATCTTCTCCTGGGGGGCAGCTTTCATGATGGTTTGTTTTCATTGTCAGCCTGAATAAGATGGTATATGCCTGTTTGATTACCAAATATTTTAGAGAAACCCCGGACGTCTTCGCCCGTCCAGCCATTATTCATCTCCCCATAAGTGCCGAAACGAGAACTCATAAGATCAAACGGTGAGGATATACCGGTAACGATGAAACGATAAGGATATAACTCCACGAAAACTTCGCCCGTTACATTCTGCTGGCTATTTATAAAAAAAGCTTCTATATCGCGCATTGCCGGGTCCATAATTTGTCCCTCATGTAACCAGTTTCCGTAAAACTGCGCGAGCTGATCTTTGAGATTCAACTGCCATTTTGTTAACACATGCTTCTCAAGTGCATGGTGAGCTTTAATAATGACCATCGGGGCAGCAGCTTCAAATCCTACCCTTCCTTTAATACCAATAATTGTATCACCCACATGAATATCGCGTCCTATTGCATACCCGCTGACAATTTCCTGCAGGTGCTGGATTGCTTTTGAAGGATGGTCAAAGCTCTGCTTATTTACCCCTATCAATTCACCTTTCTCGAATCCCAGGGTTATGCTCTGAGGTTGTATGTCTTTTTTTAATTGGGTAGGCCATGCTTCCTCGGGCAACATGCCATTGCTGGTTAGTGTTTCTTTTCCCCCTACACTGGTGCCCCACAACCCTTTATTGATAGAGTATGCTGACTTTTCAAAATTCATGGCTACCCCTTTTTCTTTGAGATAAACAATTTCTTCTTCACGGCTTAATTTCATATCCCTGATTGGCGTAATGATCTCAACGCCGGGAATGAGCGTATTGAAAATCATGTCGAACCTCACCTGGTCGTTACCTGCACCCGTACTTCCATGTGCTACTGCGGCTGCACCCATTTTTTTTGCATGAGCGGCGATGTTCAATGCCTGGCTCAATCTTTCAGCACTCACACTAAGCGGATAGGTGTTGTTCTTTAAAACATTTCCAAAAACCAGGAACTTTACAATGGAGTTGTAATAATCTTCAACTGCATCAATGCTTGTATGTGTCGTAACTCCTAGCCTGTAGGCGTGGGCTTCTATATCATCCAGGTCATTCTTACTGAAACCACCGGTATTTACGATAACAGAGTGGACCTCGTATCCCCGCTCCGCGCTTAAATATTTAGCGCAAAAAGAGGTATCCAGCCCGCCACTAAAACCCAGCACAAGTATGGTACCCTTCAAAACCTTAACTTCTCTTCCTAATCTATCCGTAATATCCTTAGCCATGCTTTGTATTAAAAGTTAAAAAAATAGTGAAGAAGCTTTTTCCGTCCCTCATTTTTCTGTGATCGCTTAAGGTATTTGATTAGTTTGCTTTGTTTTATCCTCATAAATCGCTCGAACGTCTTCGACTGCTTTTTAAATTCTTCCGCGGTTTCCGCAGGTTCGTAATGATCTTTAGGATCATAAAGCATAGCGGTGCACATGCAATTTTTCCTGTCTTTACTCATCAGTATATCGTAGTTCACACAACTTTTGCAACCTGCCCAAAATTGGTCATCATCCGTAAGTTCGCTGTAAGTAACGGGTTCGTAACCCAGGTCTGAATTGATTTTCATAACGGCGAGACCGGTGGTAAGACCAAAGATCTTTGCCGCCGGATATTTCTCCCGCGACAACTGAAATATTTTCTCCTTAATCTTCTTTGCAACCCCGCTTTTACGGTATGCCGGCGCTACTATTAATCCGCTATTAGCAACAAACCCATCATGACCCCAGGCTTCGATATAACAAAACCCAACCCAATTACCATCCGGAGTAAGTGCAATTACAGCTTTCCCTTCTGCTATTTTTTGTGCAATATAATCAGATGATCTTTTGGCAATACCAGTACCGCGAGCCATAGCAGATGATTCCATCTCTGCTGTGATGGTGGTTGCATATTGTACGTCTGTGCTAATTGCCGCACGAATAATTATGCTTAAATTTTCCAATTTATTTGAAATTGAAATGATTGTAATGTTGAGAATGTTATTTGTGCACGGCGTGCAGAATGAGTCCGGGGGATTTTTTCACTGACAGGGGCATATTGCTAAATGCTCGGCCTATCAGCAACCACGTCGGCTTTGAGGGAGCGCCATGGGGCACGGGAGAAATGTGTAATATGTATTAAACTTGTTCAACTATTGTAGTTTATATAAGAACAGGTGCAAAAATAACAATATAATCGATAATCATGCCGATTATCTATTAATTTTTTCTTAATATAAATTCCGGTCGTTCATTACAAACCTAATTCACTGAGTATCTATAAATCTCAGCGTATATTTTCTGTAGTGGAATCAGTTCCAACAATCTTTTATGACGAATTTTTTTGCTCGTGAAATTGTGTGCGAACTTCCGTTAAATCAAGAACAGCAAATCTTATTGAAGAAAATCCTTTAGCCCGTCAGCGATTTTACGGTCGTTACCTAGCCTGGCTACTTTATTCTGCCCACCCAGCTTCCCAATGCGTTTCATATAATCCAAAAAGCCGTTTTTTTTGATGGGCGTAACTTTTAATTGTTGCAGAATATTACCAGCGATCAGATCTTCATAATAAATATTTTTTTTACGAAGCTGGTCATCCAGCGCCTTCGAAAATGCTGCAAGATCAGCAGGAGTATTTTCAAATTCTACAAACCATTCGTGATAGCTCTTCCCGTGGTCCTGTGAAATGTAAGGCGCAACAGTAAATTCTCTCACTCCTATATTCTCCTGTTCTGAGGCTTTCAACAGGGCGGTTTCTACTTCTTCGATAATAACATGTTCGCCAAAGGCAGATATAAAATGCTTGGTTCTGCCGGTTACTACTATACGATAAGGTTCGAGTGATAGGAATTTAACTGTATCGCCCATATTGTAAGCCCACAAACCTGCATTGGTACTCACCACCATCGCATAATTGACCCCTATTTTAACATCACTAACCGTAATTCGCGGCGGATCCTCTTGGTCAAATTCAGTCATTGGGATAAACTCATAAAATATCCCGCTATTGGTATTAAGCAGCATGCCTGGCTCCTGTTGCGAATCCTGGAAAGCAAAGAAACCTTCGCTGGCCGGATATAGCTCGATAATGTCTACTTTCCGTCCGATCGACTCCATTAGTCTTGCTTTATAGGGCTCAAAGTTTACCCCTCCCTGCACCATTACACTGAAGTTAGGAAAGAGATCGCCAATCTTTTTTCCGGATTTCTCTTCAAGCCGGTCGAAATACATCTGCATCCATGGCGGGATTCCGCTAATGAGAGTCATATCTTCCGAAATAGTTTCTTCTACGATTTTATCAAGTTTTTGCTCCCAGTCTTCGATGCAATTGGTTTCATATGAAGGCATTTGGTTCGACCTGAGATACTTTGGGATATGATGATTAACGATGCCGCTTAATCGCCCGGTAGGAACTCCACCGATCCGCTCCAGCTCAGGCGATCCGCTCAAAAATATGAGCTTTCCATTTGCAAAGTTGCTGTTACCTGTTTCGGCCATATAACACAGCAACGCATTCCGGGCAGAATTAATATGGTTGGGAATACTGTCTTTAGTAATCGGAATGTATTTAGATCCACTTGTAGTACCGCTTGTTTTGGCAAGATAAATAGGTACGCCTTTCCAAAGTATATTATGTTTCCCTTCTTTTATCTTCTCTATATATGGTTTGAAAGCCTCGTAATCTCTTACCGGTACACGTTGAACGTAATCCGTGTGATTTTTAATTTCATCAAATTGGTGATCTTTTCCAAATTGTGTTTTACACCCGGTTTTAATAAGGGAGGCGAATACTTGTTGCTGGTCCGCAACCGCTGTAAGCATGCCCTTTTTAATTTGTTTATAAACGTACGATGCCAGGGGCTTTGCAAGAAGAGATTTTATTTTCATTATAGCCAATTATAGAATTGCCAGTTATCTAAAGATCGTCAATTACAATTACACTGCCACTCTCTATCTAGATCGATTACAGTTACAACCACAGTTTCTGATTCGTGAGGAGCAAAAACGATCCGCACATGTTGGTGATCCTTTGTAAAACCTTCTATAGGATATGTAGGACCCTTACCGTTGTGTTCAATCTTATTATGATTAATCTCACCGTTTTGTAAAATGTCTTTTACTTCCTGATCGTCTATGTGCCGGCAATCCATCCGGCATCGGGCATGTTTGCTAAAAACGAGGTGATTTATATTTCTGTTGAATTCGAGAGTACCCGTTTCATGTGTATTTTCAACTCTTCCTGAACCGCGTTGATTTTGTTTAACCCATGCGAAAAGAAGTACTGCCGCTAGTAAAGCGATGAAAGGAAAATATTTTTTAACCACGTTGCAAGTTATGAATTCACCTTCAGAAGTTTGGTAGTATTATATAAATGGAAACCTACTGGCTATCGGTAACTCTTTAGGGCACGTCTTACAATACTGTCCTTCTGTTCAGATGTGAGAGAGTAATTATAGTTAAATAAACTTGATTCCCAATCTCCATAATTAGGGTTTGGAAATATTACGAACCTTTTGCCAAATTCTGACATAATTAAGTCGGTATTGGCATTCCTTTGAGCAGGTGTTTTCTTATCAAATAGACTGCTAAAATCCGCTAAATTATCGCCCATTAGCAATATTACTTCATGGTTAGCCATTACCGACTGTCGCCGGCTTTCTTTACTGGAAGAAGATTGACGAAGCAGCAGATGGTTGGTATCTGCAAATGGAAGTTCAAAACGTTGCAGATTACGGAGAGTGCCGTCCCGTTCCCTCATGTCCCTGTTTGTGATATAGAAAACCTCGATACCCATTGCTGCGGCGAAATGAAGAAAGGCTCCTGCACCAGGCATAGTATCGGCCTGGGCGCGAGCTGTCCATTCATACCAGGTTGATGTTTGATAGTC
>JANXYS010000237.1 GCA_025355935.1 Chitinophagales bacterium
CACTATAGTGCCCTTTAATAACATTGCTCAAATATCCCTTATCATCTGGCTGGCCCATTACCGACCTTGTAATCGCACCGCCTGCATTTAAATTCCACCCCGCCCCTACCCAACTCGAAGTTTCCATAACTTTTAACCCAGAAGCATGATAGGTTAAACTAATAGGCAGAGACAACTCCCCTTCTTTTATTGTATAAATGGGGATACCAATGGAGGGCACCCCGGTATGGTATCCGACCGGATAATCACCATATTTTCCAAGCGCAGCAGCATTGGGAGAAGCGATGGTTATATTACCGAATAGGCTAGCGGGCGCTTGCGCATAGATGTTAGCGACCGATAAAATTCCGAAACAACACGAAAGAAAAAATATTCTCATAAATTCAGTTAATTTATAGATTGTATCCAAGCCTAAAAACGACAGGTTGTGAAACCGGCGTATGACTACGAGCCAGCATGTCGTATAACAATTGAAATTTTGTTTCTTTAAAATATTTAGTTTTAATCTTTGCCTTTTTTGTAATACCCATTAACCCTGCCTGTTGCCATTTTTGGATATCATGCAGATTGGAGAAAGCCTGAAAATACTTACTGTAATTAGCTTCAAACCCGCCCGTCGCGAAGAAATTTCGCTTTAATTTCCAGTCCATGAAACTGCGAAAACCAATACCCTGGTGGGTAAGATTGATGTGTTGTATGGTACCATACCCAATTTTATAACTGGTGCCAATGCCTAGTACACTTTTGTCATTTATTTTGTATCCCACACTAAGTGCGATGTCAACGACGGAGAGCCCAGCTTTATTCGCTTTTGAAAACTGCAGGTTATTGCCAAACTCCAGGCGCTGCATCAAAGTTTTAGTTTTTTGCATGTTTGGTTTGAAATCGGGGATCTCATCTGTCGTAGTACCTTTTCCAGCCTTTAGATATTTATCTTTCAGTTGTGTCAATTGGGATTGAGCTTGCCGGAGGTTCTGACTAACAGCAGCCCGGGCATTTGGCCCACCAGCGGCCAGTCGATCCTGTATCATCGCGTTTACTGAACTCCTGGTCTGCAGACCAACAAGACTTTGAGCTGATCCATAATCTGCAGGTAGATTAAAAATGGATGCAAGCATACTGCTTTTATCCATGAACTTTTTAAAAGCAGGTATCCTGCTCAAGATATTTTTGGCAGTAGCTTCCGCCTTTTTTTCATCAGAAAAAATCTCCTTGTAATTCTTCAGTGTTTCCGCGTAGTAGTATGCTTCTTTGTTGATTTTCTGGAAATACTTGCTTTTTCCAATGTATTTGACAGATTCATCCAGCAGTTGCCTTTTACGTTGTTTAATGAATAGTTCGATTGCCTCAGACTGGCTGATGTCTTTATTAAGAGAATCAAGTTTGCTGGATAACGCTTGTGCAGGTTTTATAATGGTTGAATCGATCAACCCTTGCCCACTCTGAAGATATTTCAGCCCGGTGGTCAGTTGATCGCGATACTCATTGTACTGCGACTGAGCGTTTGCAGCAATCATTTCCCCGGCCTTTAATGTTTGTAAGAGTCCCGTAAATGTTAAGTCTTGATTTGCAAATAGCTTTTGGGCTGCTTCGGGGTTCACCTTCTGTACGAGGCTACGAATGTGGTTTTCCCAACGTGATAACTTAGTTAGTGTCTTCTCTGTTTTGGATGTGATACGACTTGAATATTTTTCAATTTTAGTATCAACCTGCTTTAAATATTTCTGAGGGATTGCGCTTGCCAAGCTTACTGAGCTATCTATTTGCGCAAACAGACTGACGCTGGCAAGTAGACACACCAGTAATAAAAAACTGAGCTTTTGGTGGCTCATTGTGGTACGGTTGGTTTGGTAAATATTAATAGACTAGAACTATCTGTTTGAGTTTTTAAAACAAAGGGTTGTTTCCAAGATTGAGTATTTTTACGCTGCAATAAAATTAACAAATGCAGTAATGACAAGTTTTTTAGAGGAAAATGTTTTTTTATAACTGTTAGTGATAGCCGTAGAAATACTGAGATGTTTTTAAGTTTAATTTATTAAGGGAGGTTGAAAGTGCCGTTCATTTTGATTAATGCGCAGAATATTGTGGGGGTGGTTACTTATGCAATTATAAACGGGATTGTGGATGCATAAGGAGTACGCAGTATTGACATTCAGTCAAACTTTTTTACTGGCATCCTGCGTCATATCTCCTTCACTTACCCAATACCTCCCGCCCTCTTTCAAGCATGAAGGCAAATGCACTGTCGTAATCGTTTTTAATTTCTCCATCAAGTATGGCATTGCGGATAGCATCTTTAATAATGCCAACTTCCTTTGATGGCCGCAGGCCAAAGTGTTCCATAATTACTTCACCGGTAATAGGCGGTTGCCAGTTGCGTATGTGATCACTTGCTTCCACTTCAACGCAGCGTTTACGAACAAGCTCGAAGTTTTCTAGAAAGCGCTTTACTTTTTGCCGGTTTTTGGAAGTAATATCGGCTTCACACAGCAGCATCAGTGCGTCTATATCCTCCCTGGCATCAAATAGTAATCTTCGTATAGCAGCGTCCGTGATATTTTCTTTACTTAAACTAATGGGCCGCAAGTGGAGCTCTACCATTTTACGAACGAATAACATCCGGTCGTTCTGCGGTAATTTTAATTGCGCGAATATTTTGGGTACCATCCTTCCGCCTATTACCTCGTGGCCATGAAATGTAAAGCCATGACCTTCCTCGAATCTTTTAGTGGCTGGTTTAGCTATATCATGCAATACGGCAGCCCAGCGCAGCCAGAGGTCACTCGTTGTTTGTGCTATATTGTCAACCACCTGCAGGGTATGATAGAAATTATCTTTATGACCCATCCCGTCAATAATTTCGGCCCCGGCAAGTGCGACCATCTGCGGGAATACCAGTTGCAGTAAACCTGTTTTGTAAAGAAGGTCGAGCCCGATAGAGGGCTTTGCAGCCAACAAGATTTTATTCAGTTCATCTGCTACCCTTTCCTTACTGATAATCTTAATCCGATCTGCATGTGTTGAAATAGCTGCAAGAGTACCCTCTTCTATTGTATAATTAAGCTGTGTTGCAAATCTAATCGCACGCATCATGCGTAGTGGATCATCACTAAAGGTTCGGCCAGGTTCCAAAGGGGTTTTAATCATTCTCGACTTCATAGCAGCCAGGCCATCAAAAGGATCGATTAGCTGGCCAAAATTATTTTTATTGAGACTAATCGCTAAGGCGTTAATAGTAAAATCGCGGCGATTCTGGTCATCTTCCAAACTGCCAGGCTCCACCGACGGGTTGCGGCTGTTGCTTTGGTAGCTTTCTTTGCGGGCTCCAACAAATTCCACATCTATTCCTTCTATCTTTATTTGAGCGGTTCCATAAGTTCTGAAGACGTTCACGGATGGTTTTGCAATAAACCGTGCTGCAGATTCACTCGCCAAGGCAATACCGTCTCCAATTGAAACGATATCGATGTCCTTTGTTTCCCGCCCAAGCAGTTTATCGCGCACAAAACCCCCGATCACATAGGCTTCTACATCGAGCGCTACCGCTGCCGCTGCGATTGTATTTAAAATGTGTAATTCTGTGTCTGTGCAACTGATGTCCATTGTCGGTTTATTCTTAATATCTCTGCCCCCGTTTTAAAAGATGTTCCCCGGGGCAAATATATGTGAACGGAGCAGCTGTCGCCGTTTGAACGTTCAATATTTTTTACGGCACCAATGTTGCCTATATAGCCATCCGCAAAAAATAACGAAATAACCCGTTACTTTTGCCAAATTGGCGAACTAATAAAACACTATGTACAAAAACGATTATTTGCAGGGAACGGAAGATGATATGGAGTTTATGCCAATTATCCCCCTGAATGAAGAAGAGGATGGAAATGGAGAGGAACTAGTACTACCGGATGATCTTCCTATATTGCCCTTAAGAAATACCGTATTATTTCCAGGAGTAGTCATCCCTATCACCGTAGGCCGCGATAAGAGTATTAAAGCGGTAAATGACGCTTACAAGGCTGACAAATTGATCGGCGTTGTTGCGCAAAAAGACAGCTCGGTAGAAGAACCAAATGTAGGCGACCTGGAAAACACTGGTACTGTTGCCAAACTTGTTAAACTTATTAAGATGCCGGATGGCGGCACAACTATCATCATCCAGGGCCGTAAAAGATTTAAAATTGAACAAATCACCACAGAGGATCCATACTTTAAAGCTAAAGTAAAGGTTCTTGAAGAAGAAAATATTAAGGGAGATGCTGATTTTGATGCCCTGGTAGGAAGTATTAAAGACCTTGCTGCACAAATCATCAGCCTGAGTCCCAACCTTCCAAGTGAAGCAGGAATAATTCTTAAGAATATAGAAAACCCATCGTTCCTTATTCACTTCGTCAGCAGCAACCTCAATAGCGACATCAAGCAAAAGCAACAGCTTTTAGAAATCAGCAATATAAAAGAACGTGCTGAACTCCTGATGAACCTCATGCACACCGAATTGCAGTATGCGGAGCTAAAGAACAAAGTAACCAATAAAACCAGGGCTGAACTCGACAAACAACAGCGCGATTACTTTTTGCAGCAGCAGATGAAAGCCATCAAAGATGAACTCGGTGGGGATAACGTGGCTGAAGTAAAAGAAATGCAGAAAAAAGCCGAGTCCAAAAAATGGAGCCAGGCTGCAAAGGATATGTTTACCAAGGGAGTAGAGAAACTGGAACGAATGCACCCGTCTACACCGGATTATTCGGTTGTATATAATCATTTAGACCTGATGCTGGATCTTCCCTGGGATGAGTACACAAAAGATTCGTACGATCTGAAAAAGGCAAAGAAGGTGTTAGATCATGATCATTATGGTATGAACAAGATCAAGGAAAGGATTCTTGAGTATTTGGCCGTGTTGAAATTAAAAGGGGATATGAAAAGTCCAATACTGTGTTTTATCGGCCCTCCCGGCATCGGTAAAACCAGTTTAGGTAAAAGTATTGCCTCCGCCATTAGTCGTAAATACGTACGGGTGAGCCTCGGCGGGCTGCATGATGAAAGTGAGATTCGTGGACATCGTAAAACTTATATTGGTGCCATGCCCGGACGGATCATTCAGAGTATTCGCAAGGTAAAGTCGAGCAACCCCGTTATGATCCTGGATGAAATTGATAAGGTTGGAGGCGACCAGCGTGGCGATCCTTCATCTGCGTTACTCGAAGTACTGGATCCGGAACAAAATAACTCGTTTTACGATAATTACCTTGAACTGGAATATGACCTTAGCAAGGTTTTATTTATTGCCACGGCAAATAACCTCGGAAACATCCAGCCCGCGCTCCGCGACAGGCTCGAAATTATCGACCTGAGCGGGTATGCCGTGGAAGAAAAGATTGAGATCGCCCGCAGGCACCTCCTTCCGAAACAAAAGGAAATGCACGGGCTTAAAGCAGACAGCTTTAAACTTAGCGACGCCGTACTTGAAAAAACAATCACTGACTATACGCGTGAAAGTGGTGTACGTGAACTTGACCGGCAGCTGGCAAGTATTATGCGGTACCAGGCAAAAGAATTGGTAATGAAGGGCAAACTCAAAGCCACCATCACTAATAATGATGTTGAGAAGATCCTGGGTAAGTCGCGCTACAGCAATGAATTATATAAAATGGCCAATATGCCGGGTGTTGCCGTCGGCCTGGCCTGGACATACGTGGGAGGCGACATACTGTTTATTGAGACGCAACTCTCTGAAGGAAAAGGCGAGTTAACCTTAACTGGTAACCTGGGGACTGTAATGAAAGAGAGTGCCAGTACTGCCTTTAGTTGGTTAAAAGCAAATGCAAAAAAGGCTGGACTTACCAGCGATATTTTCGCGAAGAAGAACGTGCATATCCATGTACCTGAAGGTGCTACTCCGAAAGATGGTCCTAGTGCGGGTATTACTATGATGACTGCGCTTGCAAGTGCTTTTTCAGAGAGAAAGATCAAACCATATCTTGCAATGACGGGTGAGATAACGTTACGCGGACAGGTACTGCCTGTGGGAGGTATTAAGGAAAAAGTATTGGCTGCGAAACGGTCCGGTATCCGGGAGATCATCATGTGCTGGCAGAATGAGAAAGATGTATCGGAAATCAATCCGCAGTTTATTAAAGGAATTAAGTTTCATTATGTAAAAACGATGATACAGGTACTTGACATTGCCCTGACCTGATGCATCTTCAACGATTTATACAACGGTGGTCTTCACCTTTTGAACAAGTAATATTCTGTTGCTGAAGCAAACCTTTACCGTCTTTTATGCGTAATTAAGATACTATCTCAACTAATTTCATGTTGGTTGTTTTAAGGGTTAAAAGAAAATTCCCGCCGATTCTTCGGGGGGAATTTTTTTTGTAAGGTTTTAGGATTCGGCCCAGCTTCACTATTTAATCGGTATATGGAAGGGCACCAGTTATCCAAACACAAGCCTATTGAACTACCAGGCTATATTATTATCGGTTATCAACATTCTGATAGTCTTTTATCCCGTTTAGCAGCACGCCAAAATATCTCAAAAATGTTGATTTGTTCCTGGTCATGTATCGCCGTTGTTCTTAATCCGATCCATCCAGTCAACTTCTTTTGCGGTTGAAAGTGCCTGTATGATTCCCACCAGGAACAGCATACCCACATTTAAAGACAGAAACAGCAGGTTGTACGTATTATAGTGCGCAATGTCATTATAGGAATGTGTGAAAAAAATCCGGATGTCGAGCACAAAGTAAATAACCCACGCAATAAGAGCCGCAGTGAACACCAAATACGAAAAATAGCGTACAGGCTTTGACGCATGGCTGGTAGTTCTTTTAAAGTAGATAAGATAAACAGTAATAAAAAGTGCCGTTGGTACCGTGATAATAAACAACATGTAGACATATACAAACCAGGGTATGTAACTCAATAGACCGAAGAAGAGTTTAAATCCTAGTAGTAGTAACACCAGGAAAATGATAAAGCCCAGCACGGAAAAAAAGATGGTCCCGAACAACCGAATATATTTTGCAAACGTATCTTCCATACTCACAATTTTCTTTGATGCCGCATTACCGGCGGTGCAGCTTATCAATTTTAGAAGTAGCTCAGGTTAGTTTTAGGACTAAGGGTTAACAGTGTTTCGTACATGAGCTTTACAGTATTTTCAATATCCGATTTATGCAACATTTCCACCGTTGTGTGCATGTACCTGAGTGGGATGGAAATGAGCACTGACGGACAGCCATCGTTTGCATAAGCAAAAGATTCCGTGTCTGTGCCTGTACTCCTGCTAACGGCCCTGAGTTGAACAGGTATTTTATGCTTCTCTGCAGTAGATTGCACGATATCAAGTAATTTATTATGTACCGCAGGGCCATAACAGAGCGCGGGGCCTTTACCGCAGGCACATTCTCCCTCTATCAGCTTATTAATCATCGGGGTGCTGCTGTCGTGCGTAACGTCCGTTATAATTGCAATATCCGGTTTTATCCGCCGGGCAATCATTTCGGCACCACGTAAACCAATTTCTTCCTGCACCGCATTTACTATGTACAGCGCATAAGGCAATTTCTTTTTATGAACGTTCAGCAACCGGGCTACTTCAGCAATCATAAATCCGCCCACCCTGTTATCAAAAGCCCGGCCTATAAGATGATCATGCGCAAGCTCCTCATACCCATCTTCGTAGGTGGCTACAGCACCAATGTGAATACCGAGATCCTCCACTTCTTTTTTAGTGCGGGCACCACAATCAAGAAACAGGTTTTCTACTTTTGGCTGGGTTTCTTTTGCTTCGCCGCCTATTCTTGTATGGATAGCTGGCCAGCCAAATACTGCTTTCACGATTCCCTTTTTACCGTGAACCAGTACGCGCATTGATGGGGCGATCTGGTGATCCACGCCCCCATTTCTCTTAAGGTAGATAAGGCCTTCAGGAGAGATATAATTTACAAACCAGCTAATCTCATCGGCATGTGCTTCTATTACTACTTTAAAAGGCGCAGCGGGATTAATAATGCCGACGGCGGTTCCGTAAGCATCAGTGAAAAATTCATCTACGTACGGAGCCAGGTATTTCATCCAGAGTTTCTGGCCACTACTTTCAAAACCCGTTGGTGAAGCATTGTTTATATAATCGCGTAAAAAATTGTAGGAAGCTGCGGGAAGCTGGGAAACTGATTTGGTTGCTTTTGCCATGAAATGTTTTTATTCCCCGCAAAAATACACTAAATAGCTGCTATAAAAGTGGCTATAGCTGATATTATCATCATGCCATCAACCAGGAAATAATAAAAAAAATATCCACGGGTTTTTAGTGAAAGCCTGTAAACCATCCACACTGCTACGCCGGTTAGTCCAAATGCATAGAGTTGCGCGGGTTCATTAAAATAGGCACGTACAAACAATCCACAAATAATATAGAGTGCGAATACCAGGTAAATGATTACCTGTAAAGTGCGGCGGCTTACATCAGTCGCCAGCGTGTGGAGCGCATGCAGTTTGTCAATGCTTATGTCGCGCATATCGAATATCACACACAGTAACAACATAAATAGGAAACGCGCAGTTAAAAGGACTAATACAGGCACATACGATAAGTCGGGATGGACTGATGCCGGGACGATAACAGTGATAAATGCCCAGGTGGCGGCGAGCAGCACCGGCTTCAGGAAGCCGGCTTTCTGTGTAAACTGTACAAATTTAAATGGCCATAACGGTAAGGAGTACATCAAGGTAAGGAGGATGGCGCAGCCGATATACCAATAGTACGGGATGAGGAAGAATAAGAACCCAAGCATAAAGAGCCCTGAAATTAAAAATATGCCGAGATGACTAACATTTCGTTTGATATATTCATTAAAAGACAGATTGCGATTAAACGAATACCGGCTGAGGCTCCAGTAAAAATTATAACTACTTAAGGTGGCAAAAAAGACAAACCCGTAATACCAGGTATCTGGTTTTATTTTAAGAATAGTATAGGTTTGATAACAGAGGGCAAGGGCACAAAATGCTATAAAAATAGAGTGAGAAAGAATAAACTTAAACCACTTCATTATTCAGTTATCAGGTAAAGCGGATCCTTGGTTTTAATGACATTGCTTTTATGATTTGCAAAATCGCGCACATAAACTTCAAAGTAAAGGGTATCAGTATAGGGTCGTGTTGGTGGCGAAGGTGTGCCTACAATCAGGCCCGCCCCGTCGGCCAGGTTAACATTAATTTCCGCGTTCAGGTCTTTGCGTTTAATCTGTGTAGCTGCGGGGAATGGGAAAGAATCGATATCAAAGGGGGGTATAGTAATGTTTTTGACATATACATAGGAAGTGTCTTTGTCCGAAAAACCGAAATCACCCTCGGCATCTGTAAGCTGGATTGATAAAATGGGTTCTGCAGAAGAGCCAAGTCCACCTGCCACCACATTCGGCTTGATAGAATTAAATTTTATCTGAGGAGCAGATGTATATTTATCTTTTTTGCAAGAAGAAAACAGGATGACGACTATGGCCACCACCAGGGTTAGGACAGGTTTCATTTTTACCATTTGACTCAAATTTACTGATAGATTCTGAAATATCTATCTCCAAGGTCATAATTAAGCTTTGTTTAGGAATCAACAGAAAGAAAGTCATACCGGATTGTTTGAAAATTTTACTGAATTTTACGGGCTAAATTTCAGCATGGTTAACCAGGAAGTACCAGATATCTTTTCAGCGAACGAACAAACATTTGAAGATTATGCGCTGCGTATTTTTTTATACCAATATACCAACAATGAGATTTACCGCGCGTTTTGCAAGGCAATTCACCGCGGTCCCCATACTGTAAAATTAATGACGGACATTCCCTTCCTACCGGTTGCTTTTTTTAAAACGCACCCCGTAGTTTCAGGGATTTTCACGCCCGAAGTCGAATTCGAAAGCAGCGGCACCAGCGGTTCGGTCAATAGTATACATAAGGTTAAAAACAGCAGATTATATGCAGAAAGTTTCCTCAGGGGTTTTCGACGATTCTATGGCGCACCTGAAGAATATTGTATACTTGGCCTTCTGCCCTCCTACCTCGAGCGGCAGCGTTCTTCACTGGTATACATGGTAAATGAATTGATAAATCTGAGTGGAAAAACAAACAGCGGCTTTTACCTGTACAACCACAAACAACTTAGAAACGTACTGGAGGAAAATGAGAAGCGCGCCCAAAAAAGCTTGTTAATTGGCGTAACCTACGCCTTGCTGGATTTTGCAGAAGACTGCTCCATGAATCTTCAGTACAGCATTGTTATGGAAACAGGCGGCATGAAGGGCCGACGCGAAGAGATTACCCGTGATGCAGTACATGCCAGGCTGGAGGAACGGTTAGGCTTAACCGAAGTACATTCTGAATATGGTATGACTGAGTTATTATCGCAGGCTTATTCGAAAGGAGGAGGACGGTTTGAAACCCCACCGTGGATGAAAGTACTTATCCGGTCGGAAGATGATCCGTTCCAGCTTACCGTTTATCCCGGATCGGAATCTACCGCAAAAGGCGGCGTCATTAACATTATCGACCTGGCAAACATTCACAGTTGTTCATTTATCGCTACTGACGACATTGGTAAATTGCACCCCGATTTATCGTTTGAGGTACTGGGAAGGCTTGATAACAGTGACGTGCGCGGTTGCGGTCTTATGATAACCTGATCAGCGGCGTTTACTCTTGAGGTACTTATCGCGAATTACCCTATCCAATGGTTTCTGGAACACCTTGCTCTCCACCCATGAAAAAATGTCCAGGTATGCATAAGCCCGCGTCTCAAACCGGCTGGTCTCAAAAGCAGTAATTTTTTCATGGAACTTTTCAAATTCAGGCTGTAATTTCTTGGGCGATATGTAAAAGGAGCGTTGGAGAAATTTAAACATTTCAGCTTCAACCACGGTCAGGTTTTGCATTTTCGCCATGAAGCGATAAGCAGATTTAATCAGGTGCTCCATTATGTCAGCATTTCCCAGTTCATAATGTGCTATGAGGTGAAGTAGCCGGGCATAGCATTGCAGATCGTTCCGGAGATCTACCTGGTCGTTGATAATCTTACGCAGGTAATCAATGCAGGTATCGAAGTCGCCTGCGCCAAAGTAAAGCGTAGCAATTTTATAGTTGAAAACGAGTATGCGGTGTTTATCAAGAAAAAGATAATACTCTTCCAGTTTTTGTTCAATGTATGGCACTAACAGAAGTCCTTCTTTGAAAGTACCCCGACTAATATGCCTGTTAAGCTTTGCGCTGTTAAGGTACACAAATGCCTGGATCCGCGTATTGTCGTGCTGATTCGCAATAGGTGATGCAGTAAATTCCTCGAATTTCTCCAGCGTTTCCTTTAGTTTTTTATAATTTTTAAGATCGAAGTGGGCGTTCATTAGGTTGTGCATTCCCTTGATATAATGACCCGGCTCAACTTCAATCATTTTTTCATCGTCAAACAGATCCACCCATTTCTGGGTATAACGGTAGTAAAGCAAAAACTCTTGCCGTATAAACGCAAACCAGGCATAGCTCTGGTATAAATACATGCGTTCATAAAAGCCAGGTTCATGGGTATATTCAGTTGGAAGATTTTCGTTAAAAAATTTTATGATGCCCGCCTCATCCGCTTCATTGCGCGCATGGCCATTTTTGATATACCAACTGTATAATTGCAATGCAAGGTTAGAAAGCTTCGTAATCATAGTGCGCTTTTCATTTACCTCGTTGGCTTCAGCCGCAAGTTGGTCGGCACGGTCTTTCATACTGCGGGTTATATGCAGTGTCTCAATTTTCTTTTCGAGAGAAATTGTCTGAATTAAAAAGCTGTCCTGGTGATAAGTATGTGCCAGTTCTTTTACCTTCTCGAGAATTTTTAGGCTCTGCAGGTATAAACCCTTGTTGTAAAGTATGCGGGCATAATCCAACTGCTCATGAAGCTGCAGGTCAATAGAATCAGTGCTTTTTAAAACACGCAGGCTGGCGAGTAACTGTTTGTAAAGGTGCGCCTTAATATTTGCCAGCTGCGGCTTCTGAATGGATCTCAGTTTTTTCAGTAGCGCAGGCTCATCGTATGATGATAGTTTGTCAAGGGCATCGAATAATTCGATAATCTTAAGATCGTGATTGGCTGAACTTCGGGTAATGTACAGTTTAAAGTTCCTTTTTTCGGCTTTTTCGAGTGAATGAATTAGTTGAAATAATATGTCGGTTGATCGTATGGGCATAATTTCTTTAAATTTTTATTACTCCCCGCAACGCATCTTGCGAGGCTGGCTCAATGTAAACGCAATAAGTGATTTGCCGTTTGTAAAATGGCAAACAGTCTTGTATACAATACCTAAAAAAGGAGCAAAGATAAAAAAAACAGTACAGAGGCAACCAGGTATCCACTTCGAGGCATACCCATGAATTGCAAGTTAATGAAAATAAAAGAAAAGGATTTTTACGTGCAGTCTCTCCCCGCGTAAATAAATTTTTTTTTACA
>JANXYS010000262.1 GCA_025355935.1 Chitinophagales bacterium
ATGTCAAAGGCCAAACCAAAATAATACGGATTTTTTTTAGTGCATGGAGCACAGGTTCTATACCTTCGCATTCAACCAAATCATCGTTATGAAAATAGCTACTGTTGTATTAGGAGCGTTCGCGTCTATGCTTGTTATTACATCTTGCGTTAGCAAGAAGGTATTAAAAGGCGAACAGGTTAGATATGTTGAACTCCAGTCGGCATATAACAAATTGCAAAGCCAATTAAAAGACTGTAACGATCTTTCAGCTGAGGGTTCACGAAATAAAGCAGCGTTGGAAAATGAAATTGCATCGCTAAAGAAACAGGTTGACTTTTTAAACAATAATAATTCACAGGCTCTAAAGCAGCTTGAAAATCTTTCCGTAATCAGCTCTTCACAGGCTGAGAGCATTAAGAAGTCGCTGGACAATATTGGTGCTAAAGACCAATATATACAAGGACTTCAATCTGCATTAAACCGGAAGGACTCACTAAACCTGGCGTTAGTAACAAATTTAAAAGGTGCAATTGGAAACCTTGATGATAAAGACATCAACATTAAAGTTGATAAAGGCGTAGTATATATCGATATCTCAGACAAGCTTCTCTTTAAGAGCGGAAGTTATGATGTATCTGATCGCGCAAAGGAAGTGCTGGGAAAGGTGGCATTAGTACTAAAAAATCAACCAGACATTGAGTTTATGGTAGAGGGGCATACGGACAATGTTCCTTTGAAGGGTAATGGCCTGGTAAACGATAATTGGGACCTGAGTGTTAAACGGGCAACTTCGGTAGTACGTATACTGCAAAGTCAATACGGGCTCGACCCTTCCAAAATGGCCGCCGCCGGTCGTAGTCAATATCTTCCAATAGCTGATAATAATACTGCTGAAGGTAAGGCTGCAAATCGTCGAACCAGGATTGTTATTTTGCCGCAGCTGGATCAATTCTTTAAACTACTGGAAAAGAAATAATGTTCAAATGCAATTTAAAATGCCACCCGTTGAAGGTGGCATTTTGTTTAAACCTGTTCGGGAATTCTTTTTAAAGTTTCGAGAAGGTATGTCCAAAATTTCTGAACTGAACTTACCTGAACTTTTTCATCCGGGGAATGCGCCCCGTAAATATTCGGGCCAAAAGAAATCATTTGAAGTTCAGGATAATTAGTTCCAATAATGCCACATTCGAGCCCTGCATGCACCGCATTTACATGTGGCTCTTCATCAAAAAGTTCAAGATAGATTTCCCGCATTAATTTCACGATCGGAGCCCCTGGCTTTGGTTCCCACCCCGGGTAGTTTCCACCATAAGTTACTGTGGCATTCAACAAGTCAAATACCGCGGTGATAGCATTAGAAAGATCCTTTTTTTCACTGTCAACAGAACTCCTTGTAAGGCATTGAACAGAGTAAGTTCCATCTCTCACGAGCACCCTGGCAACATTATTAGATGACTGAACCAGGCCGGTAATTTCCGGGCTAAGACGGTAAATCCCGTTTGGGCAGGCATACAAAACATTTAATAATTCAGATTGAAACTTTTCTGGCAGTAGAGATTTCGGAGGATCGGCTGATTCTATAGTTAACGCGAGGTTTGGATCAGTAAAATGGTATTCTGTTTTAAAATCATCCCCGATGCCAGATAATATTTGCTTCAATTTATTTTCGTTGTTACTTTCGACAATAATGCCGGCAACAGATTCCCGTGGAATAGCATTTCTCAGACTGCCCCCGTCTATGAAAGAAATTCCAAGATGAATTTGTTTAGAGATCTCAGTTAGCGTACGGTTCATTAATTTATTAGCGTTTGCCTTTCCTTTATGAATATCCACGCCGGAATGGCCTCCCGCAAGACCTTTCAATTTTATAGTAAAAGCCGATCCGGCCATAAAAGGTACGCTGTCGTAATAGCCGGTGGCAGTAATATCAATGCCTCCTGCACAGCCAATGGTAAGTTCGTTGTCTTCTTCCGTATCGAGATTCAACAATATTTTCCCATTCAGAAAACCAGGCTTAAGCGATAGCGCACCAGTCATCCCCGTTTCTTCATCAATAGTAAATAAAGCCTCCAGCGGAGGGTGAGAAATTGAGTCAGATGCCAGGATTGCCAGAATTGACGCTACACCGATTCCATTATCTGCACCGAGGGTTGTGCCCTCTGCTCTTACCCAGTCTGCATCGATAAACATTTTAATTCCGTCTGCATCAAAATCGAATACTGTATCTGCATTTTTTTGATGCACCATATCAAGATGGCTTTGCAGAATTATCGGAATTCTATTTTCCATGCCTTTTGACGCAGGCTTCTTGATTAACACATTGCCCGCGGAATCAACTTTGGTCTCTAAGGAGACCGTATTGCCAAAATTTTGAATAAATTCAATAACTTTCTCTTCTTTTTTTGATGGGCGCGGTACCGCGTTTAATCTTTCGAAATTGCGCCAAAGCTCTTTAGGCTCCAGCGTCGCAAAAATATCATTCATACAACAAGTATTTAAAAAGCAAAATTACTAGAAAAATTATGAGGGGCCTTATTTCGATTAACAGCATTTAATTGAAAAGTCAATTCTAAAATTTATTTTACAAGCCAGGCAACCCCAGGCTGTACTTTAGCATTTAGTAAAATATAATCTTTTCATGAATTTACCAGAACTCATTACGGAGGCTAAGCAAGGTAGCAACGCTGCCGCTAAGTGCTTGTTCGACCATTTCAGTGGAAGGATGCTGATGCTGTGCCGAAGGTATGTGAAAGTGCCGGAGGATGCAGAGGAAGTTATGCTGGATGGATTTCGAAAGTTTTATACTTCTCTCTTGTCGTTCAGCCATGAAACCGATGCAGGATTAACAGCCTGGCTAAAAAGAATTATGGTAAATGAATGCCTAATGTTCCTTAGAAAAAAACAGTCATTTAAAATCGTGTCTGATGCTCTGGCGGAGGATATTAGCTTGCGGGAAGATGTTTTCGATCACCTGTCCGCTACTGAAATATTCAATCTTATCATTCTACTGCCGGTAGGATATCGAACCGTCTTTAATCTGTTTGTCGTAGAAGGTATTTCGCACCAGGAAATAGCCAGGCTTCTAAACATTACAGAAGGGACATCAAAATCGCAACTGAGCAAAGGCAAAATATTATTGCAAAAATTATTAATTAAAAACGGAGATTATGATGACAGGAGAAGAAAATCTTGATTCCGGGTGGCGACAGCGCCTGGATGAATTAGAATGTCAGGAGGGAGAAGATTTTGACCGTTCGGCTGCTTTTAGGAAGCTTTCATTTCCCGTGATTAAGAAAAATAAATCATATCTCATGCCACTGTCGTGGGCAGCCGCCTGCGTGCTTATCCTGGCTGGACTCCTGGTCATCTTCAGGCCGGAAAATAAAGTACATGCCCGCAGAGCAGCAAAAAATCCTGAAATTGGAGAACCGGTTTCCCAAAAACAGCAAAGCTACGATACTGTGGTTTTTCCTGGAAGAATAAAGAAAGAAGTGGCATCGACAGGTCCCCAGCGCTTAAAAATATTGCATCATATGGTCCGTTCCATGGAAGTTGTATCAGATCCAGCCAGCATGGTAACACAAAACAAAATCATTGACACTAACAGCACTAATCTTTTCTCGGCGAATGCGCTACCGGTGGCAGCTAAGAAGAAAATAAGTGTCGTTCACCTGAACGAAATATCAACAGCCAGGGGAGAAAATGTAATTAATAGCATGCAGACCAGACCTATATTTCCTGGTGCGAAATACCTTCTACGACAAAC
>JANXYS010000027.1 GCA_025355935.1 Chitinophagales bacterium
AAGCGGTAGCTGGTAATCAAATTTAATTTCCTTATTACTTAGTTGAGATAATTATTTTTTAAAATTTATCTTCCTACCGAAGGGATAAATTTTATAAACAAACGAGCAACTTCATCATGAAGTTGCTCGTTTGTTTATAAAAAAAGCATTTAGATACATTCATTGCTTACTTCCAAACAGTCTGTATGTAGGTGTCAATTTCACCCCCCTTAGATTTAGCAAGTTGATTAAGAGAACCCTTTATCAAAGGATCTACCTGGCCGCGAAATGCAGCAGGAATGGAGTTTCTAAACTCGATAATCCTATCGATACCTGCTTTTATCTTTTGAATACTTGATAATTTGCCGAGGTAGTCTGCCAGTTTGCTAGTTGCGCCTACTTTTTCAAAGCTTAACGGTGAAGATTTATAATTCTCCATAATAAAATCGTAGTCATCCTCGCTGCCTTTCGCATACAGGATTGACTTTATTTCATTTCCCAGCGAGGCCTTTGCGTCTGAGCTATATTTCTTTGCCAGTGAGTATGCATTTGCCGGATCCAATTGTGCCAGGCCACGTAAACCTGCCCCTGCAACCGAATAGGAACTGTCACTTACAGCAGACTGGTAGAGTGAAAGATATTTGATATCGGTAGTCTTAACTAGGAAATTGATAGCAGCAGCGCGTAATTTTTTGTTATTGTCTGACTTTGCTATCTTCTCAATTTCTTCCAAAACTACTTTATCGCCTTTGTACGGAGTAGTCGCTAACTTCTGTATAGTGTAGCCCCGAAGGCCAAAAAACTTGTCATTTAAACCTTTGGCAATTTCCGGCATACTCTTCTTAGCGAAAAAGTCGATTGCTTCTCTGCGGTCAAGGTAATTTTTTGCATATTTCCATTGTGCGATGAAATTAGCTTCCGTTTTATTGTCGGTTTTTTCAACCAGCAAAATTTTATCAGCATCCACGTTGATGAGTTCAGGCATCGTATTCGCCTTAAAATAGAAGGTATCTGTGAGATCATCCATCACAACATTGTAACGTTCCTTATTTCCCGCTGTATAAACGTCGATTGCCATTGGCAGGGTGAAAACTTTACCGGATTTTTGAGTTTGTTTTATAATCACTTCCGCAACATTAGGTATCCCCGGTATATTGTAGTTGTAATTTATGTCGAGTTTCGGGTGTCCACTACCGTAATACCATTGATTCCAGAACCAATTCATATCTTTTCCGGTTACCTCTTCAAAGGCCAGTCTTAGTTGTCCGGCCTCTCCACTTTGAAATTTATTTGTTGTTAAATAATTATTCAGTGATTTAAAAAAAGCTTCATCTCCCACGTAATTTCTCAGCATGTGCAGTATACGACCCCCCTTATTATAGCTCACGCGATCAAACACGTCTTCCTTATCTGCGTAATGAAAACGAACGAGGTCTTTCACCTCACTTCCACTGCTGATATATTCCTGCATGTCTTTAAAATTATGGTCATCAGCATAATCTTTACCATATTTGTATTCATCCCACAGGTACTCACTGTAATTCGCGAAGCTTTCGTTCACGGTAATATTAGTCCAGCTTTCGGCAGTAACCAGGTCACCAAACCACTGATGAAAGAGTTCATGCGCAATCGTTTCTTCCCATGCATTTCCATCGGCCAGCTCGCGGCCGTTTTGGTACGCACTTTCCTGGTGAAGTGTGGCCGTGGTATTTTCCATAGCGCCACTTACATAATCACGTCCAACTATCTGCGCGTATTTTGCCCATGGGAAGTCCACGCCCAGTTTATCTGAATAAAATTTGATCATTTCCGGGGTATTACCAAAAATCTTGCGGGCATATTGAGCCTGATCTCTCTCAGTGTAATAACTAACTTCTTTCCCTTTATAGCTATCTTTTGTTACCGCGAAATCGCCGACACCCATAAAAAAGAGATAGGGAGCGTGGGGCAGGTCCATCTTCCAGTAATCAGTTCGTGTACCGTCCGAATTTTTCTTTTCACTGATTTTTAGACCATTGCTGAGTGTAATGAGGTTAGCGGGGACGGTCATAAAGATTTCCTCAGTGCTCTTTTGATTCGGCTTGTCGATCGTGATCATCCAGGCACTATTGGCCTCAGTTTCGCCTTGTGTCCAGATCTGTGTTGGTTTATTTTTATCTTCCCCCTTTGGATTAATAAAGTAGAGCCCTTTTGCGTCTGTGATAGCCGCACTACCCCGCGCCTTTAACTCATCAGGTTTGCTGGTGTAGTCAAAGTAGAGCGTATATTTTTCCTTTCCGCTATATAGCCTGTCCAGCTTGATGCTTATTTGCTGGCCATCATATTTGTATTTCAACGGGGATCTGCTTGTTCCTTTTACCATCGATACTTCTTTTATATCCATTCCTTTTGCGTCCAGCAACACAGAGTCAGTCGGGTAAAAATGAGGTTGAAGGGTAAGCCATTCTTTCCCGTACATATATGACCTGGCATAATCAAATTTCACATCAAGTTTCGTGTGGATCAGCTCGTTAGTCTTGGGATAACTCTCCCTCAATATTTTTTTCCACGAAGTGTCCGGTGATTCTTCCTGTGCCTGGCTGGTAAAGCATGCCGCTACCATAATTAATACGCCTAAAAGTGATTTCATGTTATATTTTTAGTTTGTTGCAAAATTAGAGAGTGCACATTTAGAATTATCTTAATTTTTTATAAAAGGCAAATCATGCTAATGAATTAGCTTTGCCAGACACGTAAAGAATTCTTTAAATGAAAATTTTTATTTTAATTCTGTTCTCTTTATTCGTGGCTTTGCCAACTTTTTCCCAGCAAAATTTCTTTGTTTATATTCAGACCGATAATAAGCAACCTTTTTACATAAAACATAATAATAAAGTCTTTAGCTCATCATCTACAGGTTATGCTATCATTTCTAAACTCCAAAGGGGTGATTACCTATTTTCAGTAGGATTTCCAAAAAATGAGTACCCGCTACAGAATATCAATATATCAGTAAATGAGGATGCGGGCTACCTGCTTAAGAACTTTGGAGAGAAAGGGTGGGTTTTTTTTAATATGCAAACATTAGGAGTGGTAATGGCAGGAAACACTAAAAAAGTCGATCTGCCTTCCGCCACCACAGCAGCGCCGGCAACAAGCAGTATTACTATTGAGCCTGTTCCGGTGATATCAAAAACCTCGCCGGTGATTTCAAAACCAGATGCTGTAAAATCTGACCCGGTTGACGTTCCTCTTAAAGTTGAAAAAATTCAGGCGGTACCTTCAGAGACTTTGCAAACCATCACAAAATTGAATTCAGGTACGGGGCCGCTGGGCCGCACGATTTCCTATTTAGATAAGGGAGAATCTCCTGCCGATACCATAACGATTTTTATTGCAGTTAATGAACAGATTGCGACAGAGCCGGAGCAATTAAAAACCAATAAGGCCCATGGGAAAGAAGAGAAATTCCTGAATATCGAGATGCCAAATCCGAACAGTAAGAATGATTCAGCAGAGAGAATAAATGCCCAGGTGGGCCAGGTTATTATAGGAACCCCAAATGCCTCGAAGCCTGCGTCTGTTTTAAGGCCGCTAACTATTAACTCCGACTGTAAAGCGATCGCGTCGGAGAATGATTTCATGAAATTACGCAGGAGGATAGCCTCTGAAACCAGCGAAGATCGTATGATAACAGCTGCGAGGAAATTATTTAAGATGAAGTGTTATTCGACGGAACAAATTAGGAACCTGGCTTCATTATTCCTAAAAGATTCCGGCAAGTACAACTTTTTTGACGCTGCCTATCCATTTATCAGCGATACCCAAAATTTTAATACGCTGGAAAGTCAGATGAGTGACCCTTACTATATCTCACGGTTTAAGGCTATGATTCGCAATTAAACTTCGACTATGCCGCGTTATTTTCTGGAAGTTTCATATAAGGGGACAGCCTATGCCGGATTCCAGGTGCAGCAAAATGCGAATACGATACAGGCTGAGGTTGAGAAGGCACTTCAAACTTACTTTCGCTCGGCGTTCTCATTAACGGGTTCCTCGCGAACCGACACTGGGGTACATGCCCTTCAAAATTATTTTCATTTCGATACCGAACACAGGATTGAAGTTTTGCGGTCGGTATATCATATAAACGCCATTTTACCCCTGGATATCTCGGTGAAAAACATTTTCTGCGTGGCCGACGCTGCACATTGCCGGTTTGATGCTGTGTCAAGAGGCTATCGTTACTACCTGTATCAATCGAAGGATCCCTTTTTGCAGGAACGGGCATATTATTATCCTTATGCGCTCGATCTCGAACTCCTTAACGACGCCGCTTCTTCATTAATAGGTACTCATTCCTTTGGCAGTTTTTCGAAAAAAAATGTGCAGGTCAAGACCTTTGAGTGTACGATTTTTGAAAGTCGATGGTCTGTGCACGACGAGATATTTGAATATCATGTCGTTGGCAGTCGGTTTCTCCGGGGTATGGTACGCGGGCTTGTAGGAACGATGTTAGGCGTAGGCCGTCATAGAATATCAGTTTCCGAGTTCATAAATATCAGGCAATCGGGGCAGTCTGCAAGGGTAGATTTCTCAACTCCCGCCCGCGGATTGTTTTTGGAAGAAGTGCAATTTCCGAAGTCAATAGTCAGCAATAAAACTACCTTATAACTCTTTGATTGATAGTTATAGACCCTTTGCAGAAAAAGATTATTCTCTTTTTATTCTCACTGGACGCGGCTGTTAGCATACTGTCGGACAAAAAAGGCCATTTTAACATGAAAATATTTTGACCCGGAGCATTTCGCACTTATCTTTGCCCTCCGTCAATGAAAAAAGGCATATAGTTCTTTAACCTTTAATAAAAATTATCTTCTAGTTTTACTCATTTGCAAAGTAAATTTGGTTATTATCTACTACACCGTTACTTTTGCACTCCTAATTAAAAAAGGGCATTCATATTCAAAGGAATAGGAATAAAATTGAAGGATTTACTGAAGATTAATTTGGTGGAGAAATTAAAGGTTATTACCTTCGCACTCCGCAAAAAAAACGAGGATGTTTTCACAGGAAAACAGGATGTAGAACCTCGGATATGACATTGATTTTATCCACCTGTTTGGGTGGTTAATATAAAGGCCTTCATCATAGGGCTTTCCTTGCAGAAGGGGAGCAGTTTAGGGTGAGGGACGAAAGTTCTTTGAAAGATTGGAAATAACAGCATAATTAAATTTTAACAAGGTAATGTTAAGCGCAAATATTAATACAGAATTTGACGTTTAATTTCATTGAAATTACACAGTCAGTTCAAACAACTCATTTACAATGGAGAGTTTGATCCTGGCTCAGGATGAACGCTAGCGGCAGGCTTAATACATGCAAGTCGAGGGGCAGCACAGGTAGCAATACTGGGTGGCGACCGGCAAACGGGTGCGGAACACGTACGCA
>JANXYS010000308.1 GCA_025355935.1 Chitinophagales bacterium
GTATGGATGTTGCAGAAATGATCTTCAGACAGGTTGAACCAGGCTGCCGGTTTACAGGGTTCAAAATGGATGGAGACCCAATGCAGTTTGGAGAGAAGGCATTCGAAATAGAAGCGTACACGCACACGATTTTGAAATGCGAACGGCTGGTGTTAAATTCAATGCAACGAATGAGCGGCATAGCAACCCTTACACGGGAATATGTTAAGAAATTAGCGCCATACAGAACACGTTTGCTTGATACGCGTAAAACCACTCCGAATTTCCGGCTGCTCGAAAAGGAGGCCGTACGTATTGGGGGTGGAGTTAATCATAGAATGGGATTATATGATATGATAATGTTGAAAGACAATCATATTGATTATAGCGGAGGTATAGAAAATGCCATCAATAAGGCATATGAGTATGTGAAAAGCCAGGGTTTAAATTTGAAAATAGAAGTAGAAACGCGCAGCCTTGATGATGTAAAGCGCGTTATGCAAACAGGAAAGGTTGACCGGGTGATGCTTGACAACTTTTCACCGGAAAAAATAGCGGAGGCATTACTCATTATTGGCGGAAGGTATGAAACAGAAGCGAGTGGAGGTATTAATCTGGCTAATATCGAGCTTTATGCAGCAACGGGGGTTGATTTCATCTCGAGTGGCGCGGTCATCCACCAGGCTGTAAGTTTAGATCTTAGTTTAAAGGCAGTTATAAATTAGACTGATGGCAAAACTTAACAATCGGTCGTCGGGCCTGGTATATTCAACCGACCCTGAGTTTAAACTTTCGGGTGCCGAATCGGAGCAGGAAGAGATAGTAGAGCCAGGCCAGCAGTTATTAAAGATCAAACTTGAAACAAAACATCGGGCTGGTAAGGCAGTAACCCTCGTAGATAATTTTAGCGGGCCGATTGCGTTAAAGGAGGAGCTGGGTAAGAAGTTAAAGACATTTTGCGGGACAGGGGGGTCAGTGAAGGATGGAGAAATTATTATCCAGGGTGATCATCGCGATAAGATTGTGCAATGGCTTCATAAGAACGGTTACACTAAAGCGAAAAAAGTTTAGATATCAGTCTGGTTGTTTTCACGAATACTTAGCGCTCGGCTTGGACACTGGTGAATCTGGCTGACGATGGTCAACTTGTCGGAATTAGCAGTAACAATCCAGGTTTTCGACGGGGGTCAAACACTAGCGGGAGGCCCTTAAAGCAAATGCCTGAGTGGACACATGAATTAGGTTGCCAAACTACAGTTATGTCTTCAGTCGGATATGTAAATATTTCTCTGGGCATTGTTGGAATTATGATAAGCAAAACTAGCGAGTCCAACACATTATAAAAAAAATAATTCATGGTCAGTAAAGTTTCCGGGGGGGTTAAGGTTTCGGTCGAAACGTTTTATCAGCCGGAATACAGTAATCCTGTTAATGGCGAGTTTATGTTTGCGTACAGGATAACGTTGGAGAATAATAATGCATTCCCGGTGAAGTTAATCAGTCGCCACTGGCATATTTTTGATAGCAATGGTACAAAAAAGGAAGTGGTAGGCGACGGGGTTGTTGGGGTACAGCCACTTATTAATCCGGCTGCAACTTACCAGTATGTGAGTGGCTGCAACCTTAAAAGTGAAATGGGCAAGATGTTTGGAACTTACCTTGTTGAAAACGTTCATAACAAGAGTATTTTTTCAGTAAGTATTCCATCTTTTGATCTTCACGCACCCTTCAAGATGAACTGATGCTGCTGCTTTAGCGTATATTTACTGTCATTTAAAAAGGGCTATTTGATATTTTTTTTTAGGGATCATATTATCGTTGAAAAAAAATCCTTTAATTGCAATCAAAAATCCACACTTACCATATGGCAAAAATTACCTTTAACAACAAGAATAACGAGTTTTATACCAGTTTGAAGTTTAGTGTTGATGCATATTTCAGGGATAATAACCTTGAGAAAACGGGTGACTGGAGGTTATTTACGAAGACAATTGTGCTCGGTGCTGCTATGCTGTTAATGTACCTGACATTAATGCTCCTACCGGTAAGCGTTATACCTGCGATTTTGCTGTGTATTGGGATGGGGTTTACCGCAGCCTGCATAGGATTTAGTGTGATGCACGACGCCAATCACGGTAGTTATAGTCCCAATCAAAAGTTAAATGATGCGCTCGGCCTTTCTGCAAACGCACTCGGCGCAAGCTCTTATTTCTGGAAGCAAAAGCATAATATCATTCATCATACTTACACGAATGTTGATGGCATAGACGACGATATTGCGAAAAGCCCTATCATTCGTCAATGTGAAAGTCAGAAATGGGTACCCGCGCATAAAGTTCAGCATCTTTACCTGGTTCCGGTTTACTCTCTTTCTTCCATTTTCTGGATATTCGTAATGGATTTTAC
This sequence comes from Chitinophagales bacterium, assembly GCA_025355935.1. Classification (GTDB taxonomy): domain Bacteria; phylum Bacteroidota; class Bacteroidia; order Chitinophagales; family Chitinophagaceae; genus Ferruginibacter. The sequence goes on from JANXYS010000308.1 coordinate 2,386, forward strand.
CAAATATTTTACCCGTAAAATATATACTACGGAAGCCTGGAAAATGTCTACAAAGAACCACATCATTTTCTGGCTTACGAAGTTGCATTATGCCATTACTTTCATAGCTATTCCCATGTATGTATGGGGCTGGCAGGCCTGGATCATTGGATTTTTTGTGATGAATGCAGCAATGGGGTTAACATTGTCGTTAGTATTTCAGCTGGCGCATGTCGTAGAAAATACAGAATTCGAGAATATTGCTTTAGATGAAAGTAAACACCTGGAGACTGCGTGGGCTGAACACCAAATTCGCACAACTGCAAATTTTGCAATGGGCAATAAAGTTATTTCATGGTTTGTGGGAGGTTTGAACTACCAAATCGAGCATCATCTCTTCCCCCGTGTTAGTCATGTACATTATCCGGCCATCAGTAAGCTCGTTCAGGAAAAGTGTAAACAGTACGGGTTGCCTTACAATCAATATGAAACTTTTTCCAGCGCCCTTGCGTCGCATTTTAGGGTTATGAAGCAATTAGGAGAAAGACCGGTGGAGGTTGCTCTTGAAACGCAACAGGCAGCATAAAAAATTATGATCACTTTAAGCACCCTCTGGGTGCTTTTTTAATACCAGGCTAGTTTCGCAATTATGGTTAGGGCTTATATTTAGCCTGCTGGAAAAGTTGCTCAGGATCCATTTGCATCAGGGACCTGAGCTCGGTCTTCGGGTTTTTATCCATAAACTTCTTTACAATCTGCCATCCGGCAAATGAACCGATATTGCCTGGGGAAGCATCACCAAGCTCCGGCGTTTTAGGTCCTTCGCCTACATAATTTTTAATGACATTATAGTCGATCGTTTGAAGAAAATTATTCTGCACAAAAAGGTTCCAAATGTTTGATTCGTGATCATAGCATTCTTTGAGTTGTTTCTCTGAATAACCTATCAGTTTATATTCGGCAGTACGCGGTAGAAATTTGTTGAGAAGGTATAAACGCCTTCCTTTCTCTACCATCTGGATCAACAAACTTTTGTCTTCTGCTTTTTCGGGGTACATATCCAGCACAATATTCTTTAATGCATTCACAGCTATATAATCAGGCCCAAAGCGCTGTGTAATATACTCGGGATAGGTTTCCTGCACCCACACCGTTTTGTATGAACTAAAGTTATTGCCGAGATGCTGATGAAGCCCGATGTAAAAAACGCCTTCGTCAAGTATATCCCCAAAGCCGTCAAGGGGGCCAATGTAAGTAATAATTTTAGCTGGTATTTTATAAGAAGGAAAATAATAAGAAACATATTGCAGGCCCTTCTTTATCTCCGCTTCAAACGTTTTGAAATCAGCAAATACTTTCTCACTGCTGTCAAAAACATTTCTGTATGAAGTAATAAAATTTTTTACGTAGCCTGACAGGGAATCAGCCCGCCAGGAGGTATCAACATTTAAAATTGTGCCGAGGAAGGTTTGTGTAAAAACCGGATATTGACGTTCAAGGCTGGCAATTGCAGGCTGCAGCTGGTTGGTATCTGCCCTGAAGAGATCGCGTTCAAAACGCTGGGTACTCAATTGTATGGTGATATTATCGACGTTAGGAATTTTACTATTATTACATGCAGAGAGGAGGCTAACAACAACCATTAAACTAAACAGTAAACGCATAAACAGATGATTTAACTTTGCAAAAGAAAGCTATAATTTAATAAAGTTGTTATTAATAATCGGTGGTTATGTTGCGGAAGGCCCAGGGCCCCAAAAGAATCCGATCTTAAACTGACACTTAAAGTTATTATCATGAAAATATTTCTTGCTCAGCAAAATTACCACGTGGGCAATTTTGAAAGCAATACTGCTAAAATTATACAGGCTATTGAAGTAGCGAAAGCGGGCGGTGGCGACCTGGTGATATTTAGTGAATTAAGTGTTTGTGCTTATCCTCCCCGCGACTTTTTATATTTTAAAGATTTTATCGACAAGTGTTATGCAGCCATTGATCTTATTAAAACCCATGCCAGGGGTATAGCTGTACTGGTTGGCGGGCCTCACCGTAATACATCAGTAATGGGAAAAGACCTTTTTAATGCCGCTTATTTCCTGGAGGAAGGAGAAATCAAACAGGTTATTCATAAAACCTGTCTGCCTACTTATGATGTCTTTGACGAAGACCGTTATTTTGAACCTGCTACTGATTGGAAAGTAGTGGAATACAAAGACAAAAGGATTGCGGTAACCATTTGTGAAGATATTTGGAACCTTGGCAATAATCCGTTGTACACCGATTGTCCGATGGACAACCTCATACAGCAGGAACCAGATTTTATGGTGAATCTTTCGGCATCGCCGTTTGATTACACGCATGATGAAGATCGAAAGGTTGCGGTGAAGGCAAATGTATTGAAGTATGGCCTGCCGATGTTTTATTGCAATGGGGTAGGCAGCCAGACTGAGGTGGTTTTTGATGGCACGTCCCTGGTTTTTGATAAGGATGCGAACCTTCGCGGAAAGTTGCGAAGCTTTGCGGAAGATCTGCAGGGCTTTAAGCTGGAAGAGGATGGAAGCATCAACGTCCCGGTAATTGAGGCATTTCATCAGATCTCCGATAAAGACATGAACCCTGCAGCACTTGAACCTGCTTTACATATTGAACAGGTCTACCAGGCACTGGTTATGGGCATCAAAGATTATTTTAATAAAATGGGCTTTACAAAAGCAATACTTGGCAGCAGCGGAGGAATAGACAGTGCAGTTACGCTGGCGCTCGCCTGCGAAGCACTGGGCGCTGAAAATGTATTAAGCGTTTTGCTTCCTTCAGAATATTCAACTTTGCACTCCGTGGATGATGCGGAGGCGCTAAGTAAAAATCTAAATAGTCCGTATCACATCATCCCGATAAAAGATATCTACGTAAGTTTCCTTCTTGCATTAAAGCCCCAGTTCAAAGATCTGCCCTTCAGCGTGGCAGAAGAAAACATCCAAAGCAGAACAAGAGGAAACTTACTGATGGCAATTGCCAATAAATTTGGTTACATACTTTTAAATACCTCTAACAAAAGTGAATTAAGTACAGGGTATGGGACCCTCTATGGCGATATGGCCGGCGGTATCGGCGTGTTAGGCGACTGCTATAAGTTACAGATTTATGAACTGGCGAAATTCATCAATCGCGATAAAGAAATAATTCCCGTCAACATCATTAGCAAAGCTCCAAGTGCAGAGTTGCGGCCTGGCCAAAAAGACAGCGATAGTTTGCCGCCTTACGAAGTGCTTGACAAAATTCTCTACCAGTACATTGAACAAACTAAAGGTCCTGACGAGATTAAAACTCTTGGTTATGATGCCGCCCTCGTAGACAGGATACTAAAAATGGTAAATACAAACGAATATAAACGCAACCAATTCTGCCCGATCATTCGTGTTTCACCGAAGGCATTCGGAGTAGGGAGGAGGTTGCCGATTGTTGCTAAATATTTAAGTTAGTGCGCAATTATAATGTGCACTATCAGCAATTACGTAACCTGCATTTTCTCCCGGAGAATAGTCACTTCACCTTGAAAAGCGGTAGATTCAGCATTTAACAATGTTTTTCGATGCTATTGTTAGTGGCAGCATTTTTGTTTAATAGTAGTTCGTAATTTGCAACATTAGAAAAAACCAGATACGTATGCTACAAACCGCAGAGGATATTCGCCTCTTGAACGATAAGATTGGCCATTCATCAGGATTTATTACAAGGATCAATGACGAGTTAGGTAAAGTAATTGTTGGCCAGCAGGGGATGATTGAAAGGCTGCTGATTGGTTTATTAAGTAATGGGCACGTGTTGCTTGAAGGAGTGCCCGGACTGGCAAAAACGCTTGCAATTAAGTCGTTATCCCAAACCATTATGGCGCAGTTTAGTCGTATCCAGTTTACGCCCGATCTACTGCCAGCCGATGTAATAGGTACCATGATTTACCAGCAACAGAAGAACGAGTTTGTTGTTCGCAAGGGTCCTATATTCGCCAACTTTATTTTAGCGGATGAAATAAACAGGGCGCCTGCAAAAGTGCAGAGTGCATTGCTTGAAGCCATGCAGGAGCGACAGGTGACTATCGGAGATACAAGTTATAAATTACAGGAACCCTTCCTGGTGCTTGCTACACAAAATCCAATTGAACAGGAGGGAACATATCCACTCCCTGAAGCGCAGGTAGACAGGTTTATGTTAAAGGTTGTTGTCGGCTATCCTACCAAACAGGACGAGCAGATGATTATTCGGCAGAACACGATGGGACTGGTAGCACCAACAATAAATCCGGTCGCCTCCACATCCGAAATCCTTACTGCAAAGGAACTGGTGCGCCAGGTGTATGTTGATGAAAAAGTTGAAAACTATATTCTGGATATCGTGTTTGCCACCCGCTTCCCGGATAAATATAACCTCCAGAAATTGAAGCCCCTTATTGGTTTCGGGGGTTCACCACGTGCAAGTATAAATCTTGCCCTTGCTTCCAAAGCATACGCTTATCTAAACAAACGTGGCTATGTAATTCCCGAAGATGTTCGTAATATTTGTAAAGATGTGTTGAGGCACAGGATAGGTTTAACCTACGAAGCCGAAGCAGAGAACGTAAATGTTGAAGATATCATTGAAGAGATACTGCGGACGGTAAACGTACCATAAGCCTGAAGTGTTATATTTTAAAATAAGCAGATGAAATTCTTTAAAAAATCAAAGCCTGAAAAACCTACAACGCCTACCGGCGGTGGAATGGGAGCGGCGAATGATTTAATGAAGAAAGTCCGTGAGCTTGAAATCAGGAGTAAAAAAATTACAACCCATCTTTTTACGGGCGAATACCACTCGGCTTTTAAAGGCCGGGGAATGAGTTTCAGGGAAGTGAGGGAATACAGTGCCGGAGACGATGTAAGGTTCATCGACTGGAATGTAAGCGCGAGATTTTCAACACCGTTCACGAAGCTTTTTGAAGAAGAGAGAGAACTTACGGTGATGCTGCTGGTAGACACAAGTACAAGTAACCTTTTCGGGTCTGTTGGCAAACGAAAGAAAGATCTTATTACAGAGATGGCCGCGGTGATTGCCTTTAGTGCGGTAAGTAATAATGATAAGGTTGGGGTAATTTTTTTTAGCGACAGGATTGAAAAATACGTTCCGCCAAAGAAGGGGCGTGCACATGCTTTATACATTGTGCGCGAATTACTCACGGTAGAACCTCACGCAAAGGGTACTAATCTTGATGGAGCCATTAAATATTTTAATAACACTACCCGCCAGAAAAGCATCGCTTTTATACTCAGTGATTTTATTGATACGGCGTATGATAATGATCTCAAAATAATTGGTAAGAAGCATGATGTGATCGGGTTGAAGGTGTATGATAAAATGGATATGCAGCTTCCTGATGTTGGCTTGTTACAACTGCAGGATTCCGAAACTGGCAAAATGAATTTAGTTGATACTTCGAATGAAATGACGAGGCATAATTACCAGCAGCATTTCTTCACACAAAGTGATATCTGCAAAAGATACTTCCGTAAAGCGGGTGCCGATCTTTTGCATATCAGGACTGACGAGGATTACGTAAAAATTCTCCAGCAGTTTTTCCAGAAGAGAAAATAAGAATAAAGTATCAACGTAATGATGAAAATGAAAATCAGGGAGTCAGTTTTGAGGTGGTGGATGCTGTCGGTATTTTTTGTTTTTGTCAACCTTTCACTTTTTGGCCAGAGTATCCAAACCGCTATAGATCGAAAGGACATTCTCATCGGGGAGCAAATTAATTACCGTCTCCAGTTTACCCTTCCTTCCGTTGATTATCGAATTGAGTTTAATGTACCGGATTCTTTTGAGCATTTTGAAATACTCGACAAAGTAAAATCTGATTCCACCGATCCGAAAGGCCATTACCTTGTATTCCAACGTATCAGGTTTACCAGCTGGGATTCAGGCCAGTGGGCTATCCCATCCTTCCCCATTAAGCTAAGGAATGCCGCCACTAACGCAAGCTATACACTCAACACCGAAAGAATATTAATTAATGTGGGCTACGCCCCAGCGGACAGTACAGGCGAACTGCGCGATATTAAACCTGTGATGGAAGTTTTTTATATCGACAGGTCGTGGATGTACATTGCAGCAGCTATCTTAACTGCTTTAATACTTCTCTATATTTTATATCGCTACCTGATGAAGCGCCCTAAAAAGGTGAAGCCCTTATTTGATAGTAAACTAACTCCGTTCGAGGAAGCGATGGCAAACCTTAAGACATTGGAAACTACGGATCTCCGAAATTCAGACGCCTTAAAAAGTTATTACACTTCACTTGGTGAGATCCTAAAGAAATATTACAGCCGGACGAAGGGAAGGAACCTCCTGACTAAAACGACCGCGGAAATGCTGCTGCTCTTCAGGGAAAACGATGTTGCCCCGGATGCAATTTCCATGCTTGCAGAAGCAATGAGAAGAGGGGATGCGGTAAAATTTGCAAAATACAGCCCTCCTGAAAATGAGAGTCGTGAAAGCCTCGAGCAGGTTCGGGCTGTTATTAACTATCTTAATACAAACGAACTAAAGAAATAATTTGATTTTTGATTATTTAAATAACATAGAATTTACGCAGCCTTATTTTTTCGGGCTCTTCATCCTGTTGCCCGTATTAATCATATGGTATATAAAGACGCATAAAACACATTCCGCAACGATACAGGTTTCTACTACCGCGGCGAGCGGATTATCATCGTTTAAAACATCTTTACAGCATTTACCATTTATTTTCCGGCTATTGTGTATCTCGGCAATCATTGTTGCGTTAGCTCATCCACAAACAAGAGATGAGCAACAAAAGGCAGAAGGCGAGGGAATTGATATTGTACTTTGCATAGACGTGAGCGGGAGTATGACGGCCCAGGATTTCACCCCTAACAGGCTGGAAGCTGCGAAAGCAGTAGCGATAGACTTTGTAAATAAGCGACTAACCGACCGGATCGGCATCGTTATCTTTTCTGGTGAAAGTTTTACGCAATGCCCGGTAACCACTGATCATGCGGTGCTTATTTCCGCTATACAAAATATCCGAAATGGTTTACTCGAAGATGGCACTGCGATTGGCTCCGGCTTAAGCACAAGTGTTGACCGGTTGAGGGCAAGTACTGCTAAGTCAAAAGTTGTGGTGCTGCTTACAGATGGTGAAAATAATGGCGGCCTTATAGATCCCAAAACTGCTAAGGAAATTGCAAAGGCATTCGGGATTAAAGTTTATACAATCGGGGTAGGAACAGATGGTTCGGCCCCGCAACCCGAGAATACTCCCCTTGGGGTTGTGGTGCGGCCGCAGAAGGTTTCAATTGATGAAAAATTGCTTAATGAAATCGCGACAGAAACCGGAGGCAAGTATTTCCGGGCAAAGGATAATGAGTCACTCAACAGCATCTACACCACCATTGATGCACTTGAAAAATCCAAAGTTGAAATAACCAACAGTATCCACTACCAGGACAAGTTTTTTCCATGCGTAGCGCTTGCAATTCTCTTTCTGCTGCTGGAGGTTTTGTTGAGATATTTGTTGTTGAGAAAATTTCCTTAGATAAGTAGGTGTCAACCTTTAAAGGTTGACACC
>JANXYS010000033.1 GCA_025355935.1 Chitinophagales bacterium
CACTTTTCTAAAAATTGGTGTGTGGGGTGGTCTTTAAAAGTACACGAAGTGGACCTAATTCGCGTAATTCGAATAATTGGGTTTTGACATTCGTGTTTAAAAAAAATATACAGGTTCGCTAAGCGTACCAAATTCTTGATCGCGTAAGGCCTTTCATTTTAAGATTTGCACATTCACTATCCTATCTTTGCGCACTTTATGAAATATATCAACGAGATAAATAAGCGGAAGACTTTTGCGATCATCAGTCACCCGGATGCGGGTAAAACCACGTTGACGGAAAAATTCCTGTTGTTTGGTGGTGCCATCCAAACCGCAGGGGCGGTGAAAAGTAACAAAATAAAGAAACATGCCACGAGTGACTTCATGGAAATTGAACGGCAACGTGGAATTAGCGTCGCCACTTCAGTGATGACCTTTGAATACGACGGGCACCTTATCAACCTGCTCGACACACCCGGGCACAAAGATTTTGCGGAAGATACCTATCGTACGCTTACCGCGGTGGATAGCGTTATCCTGGTAATCGATAGCGTAAACGGCGTGGAAGATCAAACGCGCAGACTGATGGAAGTAATTGCCATGCGAAAAACCCCGGTGATCGTATTCATTAATAAAATGGATCGTGATGGCAAGAATCGCTTTGACTTGCTGGAGGAAATAGAAAATGAACTTAAGATTAATCTACACCCCATGACCGTACCCATTAATAGTGGTAAAGACTTCAAAGGGGTGTACGATCTGCATAGAAAGAGCCTTGTTTTATTTGCTGCGGGCACTAAAGCAAACGATGAGAACTTGTTGGAAATAAAAGACTTAAATGCATCTATATTAGATAGTAAACTAGGTACACATGACGCCTATACCCTGCGCGAAGATGTGGAGTTGATCGATGGGGTGTACGGCGAATTGAATGAAACAGACTACCTCGCGGGCAATACCGCACCTGTATTTTTTGGGAGTGCGGTTAATAATTTTGGTGTGCGCGAGATGCTGGATACCTTCATTAGAATTGCTCCGACACCTCGCCCACGTCACACGACGGTACGGGATGTACTGCCTCAGGAAGATAAATTCAGCGGCTTCATATTTAAAATACACGCAAACCTGGATCCCAAACACCGCGACCGAATAGCTTTTTTGCGTGTGTGCAGCGGAAGATTTGCCCGGAATACATATTATAATCATGTACGGCTCGAAAAAGACGTCCGTTTTAGCAACCCATACAGTTTTCTTGCCCGTCAGAAAGACGTAATTGAGGAGGCATACCCCGGTGATGTAGTAGGCTTATTTGATACTGGGAATTTCAAAATTGGCGATACTCTTACCGAGGGAGAGCAGTTTTACTTCACTGGCATCCCAAGTTTTTCACCTGAAATATTTAAAGAGGTGTTAAATAAAGATCCAATGAAAACCAAACAGTTAGAGAAAGGACTATTACAATTAACTGATGAGGGAGTGGCGCAATTGTTCACCCAGTTTGGTGGTAACAAGAAAATCATAGGATGTGTGGGTGAGCTCCAATTTGAAGTTATACAGTATCGCCTGCTACAGGAATACGGTGCTTCTGTTCAAATGAACAGTCTGCCGTTTTACAAAGCTTGCTGGCTTACTAGCGAAGACCCGAAGAAACTGGAGGACTTTGTAAAATATAAACAAGCAAATATCGCGGAAGACAAGGACGGGCACTTGGTGTACCTGGCTCAAAGCGAGTGGTTCTTAAATACCGAACGTACAAATAACCCAGGCGTAGAATTTCATTTTACCAGCGAGATACATAAGTGAGAAAGTTGAGCAAATGAGTGAAATGTAAATGGGCAAATGGGCAATGAGCAAATGTGCAAATTGCAATAAGCAAAGATGCAAATGGTCGATAATAGAAGGACAGACCCCATGCCCGTCGGCAGGTAAACAGAAACCACACACAGATACCCTGCCCGCGAACCAATGCTGCATATTTGCGCGAGCGGAGGAAAATGTGCAAATGTGCAATAGGCAAATGGGCAATGAGCAAATGGGCAGTGAGCAAATGGGAAATATGCAATAGGCAAGGAGCAAATAACAGATAATAGAAGGAAGGACCCCATGCCCGTCGCCAGGTAAACAGAAACCCCACACAGATACCCTTGCCTGCGAACCCGACTCTGCATATCTACGCGAGCGGAGGAAGGTATGCAAATGTGCAATAGGCAATGAGCAATTGGGCAGTGAGCAAATGGGAAATATGCAATAGGCAAGGAGCAAATGGCAGATAATAGAAGGATAGATCTCATGCCTGTCGCCAAGTAAACAATACTCTTTATTTATGGTGGGTTAGAAGACGGAGAGCTTGCGAATAGATGAATTGGCATCCCCACACAGATACCCTGCCCGTAAACCTAATGCTGCGTATCTGCGCAAGCGGAAGAAAATGTGCAATATGCAATAGGCAAGGAGCCAATAGTAGATAATAGAAGGATAGACCCTATGCCCGCCGGCAGGCAAACAACACAATTTTTTAAGGTGGGTTAGAACACGGAGAGCTTGCGAATAAATGAATGGGCATCCCCACACAGATACCCCTACCTGCGAACCAAACTTCGCATAGCTGCGCGAGCGGAGGAAAGTGCAATGTGCATTATAGAAATAGGCAATGGGCGAACATGCAATATGCAAATAGGCAATTAGCAAATGTGCAATTAGCAAATGTGCAATGGGCAAATGAGCAAATGGTAGAATATAAGGACGCGTAGCGATTAAATAACGTTATGGTCTACACTAGAATTGAAACCTCCAAATAAAGACCGTTGTCCGCAAAAACAAACGCTGCATATTTCGCGAGCGGAGGAAAATATCAAAATCTGCAATTAGCAAATATGCATTCTTCCCGGGCGAAATAAAGCTAAAACTCTCAGGAGCGTAAACAACTAAGATTAATATTATATGGTATATTTAACGCTCAATCGTTTTTTGCATGAAACAACTGGTTGCCCCAATTTTACTTTTTGTTATTTGTTCATTACTGGCTGGGGGGTGTAAAAAGAGCGGTAACACCGGAACTGGCGTTGTAGCTCCGGTTACTCCCGTAACGCCTGTACCGCCTGTAGCTCCCCCGGTATCCACTCCGGTGATTCCACCCACTATCTACCAGGGATACACGCTTCTCTGGAACGATGAGTTTAACGGCGCAGCCATTGATGCGGGGAAATGGACTTTTGAAACTGGTACCGGGGTAAACGGAGATTTTGGAACGGGGCAGCTCGACCGGGCTACTGATCGTTCCCAAAATGCCAGGATTGATAATAATATTCCGGGATCTGGCGGCGGATGTTTGGCTATTACCACAACTAAAGAAAATTATATCGATCGGGATTATACCAGTGCGCGGTTAACGACTGCGGGTAAAGGTTCCTGGGGTCCGGGTAGCAGGATTGAAGCCAGGGTATGGGCAAGGGACATACTCTATAAAGGTCAGGGTTTTGCTATGTGGATGATGCCCGCAGAAAAACCTGCCGGGCTCGACTATATCATGTGGCCGCAGGGGGGAGAAATTGATATCATGGAATATGTAGGGTCGATACCTTTTGCCAATCTAGGTACGGTTCATTACGCCTGGTCGTGGGAAAATAATACATACCAGTCGTGGAACCATGGGCACAAAGGTGCTTACTATAGTTATGGCGACAAACAGGTGCCAGCTAACAATCCCGGTTGGGGAGGCTATCCTGCAACTGCGGGCGATCCGGGGTCGGGTAGTGGAGGTTATCATACTTACCGGATTGACTGGTATAATGACCGGCTGGAGTTTGCAGTTGACGAAGCAGTGTATCATATCCATTATTTCCGCGATGGGGCTGCTTTTAATAATGGGATCGCGGACGGGCAGGATGCAGATTCAGTGCAGCTGTTGGGTGGTAAGAGGGTGATGAGGTCGGAGTACTCTTCGAATCATTTTCCCGAGTGGTCGCCGTTTGAACATACATTTAATCTGCTCCTCACCGCCGGAGTTGGCGGGAACGATAATATGACCTACGGAGGTGCTATCGTACCAAATGCTGTATTTCCGTGTACAACATTTATCGACTGGGTACGGGTTTATAAGAGGGATTAATATTTATGAAATCCCAGCCCCTCATACTAACACTTAAACTCGACGATTCTGCACAGCTGCGTTTCAATGAGCTTCGGAAAACACATTTCCCAAAGCATTGCAATTACATGGATGCACACCTAACTCTTTTTCATCATCTTCCATCTGGACTCGATTCAGTTTCACAAGCCGTTACTTCTTTTGCTTCCAGGCCGGCTATGAATGTAGAAGTAGCAGCTGTAAAAAATTTAGGTAACGGAGTGGCTTATGCGATTTCGTCTGCGGATTTACAGAACTTGCACAAACAGATGCAGAAGAATTTTGACCGCCTCCTTATTTCGCAGGACAGGCAGAAACTTTGGCCTCACATCACAGTACAGAATAAGGTTACTGCTTATAAGGCTTTGCTAACTTTTAAAGAACTGGAGAAGGATTTTCAACCTTTTCAAATAAGGGCAACCGGTATTAGCAGCTGGCTGTACCTGGGCGCGGCCTGGGAATGGGTGAGAGACGATTTGTTTCAAGTGCAGGATTGACGGCATAAATGTGTTACCCTCACTCGTCGGGTTTTCCGATTATTTATTGGTCGACTGCGGGTATATTTTGGCGTTAGAGCAAATAGTAACGACTTCCCCAAATGAAGTACTACTGTGATACGTAGGTTAAATTTGCCTTCATGTTTCTATCCCGGTCAGAGACCTGCAAGGTTAGTAGTCACAAGTCTACCGATAAAAATCGGAAGACTCGCGCCAGGTACAGAAATACTAATGTGATACGCAGGTGGTATACGCCTTCGTGTTTCTATCCCGGTCGGAGACCTGCAAGGTTAGTAGTCACAAGTCGGCCGATAAAAATCGGAAGACTCGCGCCAGGGGCGGTATACGCCTCCGTATTTCTATGCCGGTCAGAGACCTGCAAGGTTAGTAGACACGAGTCTACCGATAAAAATCGGAAGACTCGCG
>JANXYS010000329.1 GCA_025355935.1 Chitinophagales bacterium
CCTGGTAGTATAATTCAATGAATGTGCCCAGGCCATCGCGGTTTAAAGAATCGCCTATAAGTTTTACCGCTAAATAATGATTGTTATTACTTTTTTTATCATGCATTAAGGTATTCTCATAAACAAAAGCTTCATCGTTAATATTATTTACAATCATATCCATATCCCCATCATTGTCTAAATCTGCGTAGCTAGCCCCGTTAGAAAATGAAGGTGTATTTAATCCCCATTCAGTACTAACATTGTTGAATGTGAGATTACCATTATTATGAAAAGCATAGTTTGGAATTTTAACAGCAGGAATTTGTTCCAATAACTGCTGTTTTGATGCAATAGAAAATGCCTGGTTTCTAAACGCAATAAAATCATGATCGGTAACATCTTTAGGGAAACCATTTGTAATGATAAGGTCACGAAATCCATCATTGTCAAAATCAACAAGCATCGGTGTCCAACTCCAGTCAGTTTCGGCCACCCCAGATAAAAAAGAAATACCACTAAATATCGGATCACCGATAGAATCTTTTTGATTTACCCTCGGGCCCTGGTTTATTTGCAATGTATTATGAACATACTGATATTGGTAACCGAAGTAATCACTGTTTTGATATGTTTGATAGCTATTTGCATTCATCATCATTTTTTTTCGATAATTATCCTGTGGATTCATATCGAGTTCTATAACATCCTGCAATCCATCATTGTTAATGTCATTTATATCAGTGCCCATTGCATTAGCAGATGTATGCTTAAAATAAGAAGTTACCTTATCGGTAAAAGTTCCGTCGTGATTATTTATGTATAGAATATCATTGGATAAATAATCATTCGACACCAAAATATCTTTCCATCCATCCTTATTAATATCTGCTATTGCAGCATTGTGCCCATATCCTTCAATTTTTATCCCGGCTTGTTTTGACACATCTGTAAATACAGGATGTTTTAAAGAATCATTCCAATCATTCCGATACAATCTGCCTGTGCTGGGATGCTCGCCATTCAGCATTCGTGGTCTGAATCGGTTAGGATAATCGCCATGTATAATATCATTTACAACAATGTACACGTCAAGATCGCCATCATTATCATAATCGAAAAATGTTGCCATAGTGGAGTGCGTAGTATCATTAAGACCATATTCTGCAGCCATTTCTTTAAAAACAGGAATACTATTCTTATCCAGGCCCTGATTGATATATAACAAATTTTGTCGCTCTGCAGGATTTTTTTTTATTGATGTGCATACATAAATATCCTGCCGCCCGTCGTTGTTAATATCAATTACAGCAACACCTTTACACCATCGTCCGCTCCCATCTACGCCTGCTTGTTTGGTTATATCTTCAAATTTTAATTTCCCCTTATTCAAATACAATTTATTAGGTACCATGTTACCTGTAAAGTATACATCCTGTAAGCCGTCATTATTAAAATCCCCGATACCTACGCCGCCGCCATTATAAACATTTTCAAAATCAAGTACGTTTATTGAATCCGATTGCTCAATTTTATTATTAAAGTGAATACCGCTGTTCTCTGACGAAATCATTTTAAATAATGTATGTGGATTTCTACAAGATGTGAAAAGTAATACCGAAATGGAAAAAGTATAAAAAACTATCTTTTGCATGACTCTTCTAATAACTACAATAATAAAAAATAGGACAGAATAAATTCTGTCCTATTTATAATTTATAAATAAAAAATTAATAGCCCGGATTTTGTTTTAAAGTTGGTGTTCCACTGGAACTGCTTTGGTCAATCTGTGTTTGTGGAATAGGGAAATAAATAGCTGTTGGTTTAAAAGTAACTCCTTTAAGAAAAGTACGCAAAGAAGACTCATAGTTGACATAGGATTGCAAGGTTACTTGTGCTTCCCCCCATCTAACTAAATCAAAAAAGCGCTGCCCTTCCATAGCTAATTCGAGTTTCCTTTCAAAATGCACAATCTTTCTCGCTGCGGTCTGATCAGCAAAAACAGGATATAAATCTATTTTGTAATTAGCTGCTTTAGTACCATCTGCTTTTTTTACAAATCCATCCGGGTTAGAAGCTCTTTTCCTGATCTGGTTTACATAATCTGTAGCTTTAGCAAGAGTTCCTACTTCCACTTCAACTTCTGCAGCCATAAGTATTACATCTGCAAAACGTATCAAGGTATGATTATTGGCAGTAACCCCACTCGTCCAGAATGATTTATCAGTCAACACACCTTCCTGTGATTTTTTATAAGTATTTTTTATAGCTGCATACGGACCGGAGTAACCCTGATCACGAATCCACGCTTGACCTGGATGTGGGCCCCAATCAAGATACGGAATACCTCTTCTTCCTACTGTCCAATCTAAACGTGGATCAAGTGAGCCGGTTTCAGGAGTAAAGGGGTCAGAACTTTTAAGACCTTCATCATTTTTAACTGTTCTTATAACGTTATAACCACCCGATGGATAATTATTGTCAACACTGATAGGTAAGCCTGTTACAGCATCAGTTTGATAAGAATTTACTAAATCCTGCGTCGGTTGAAAAAAACCGCAACATCCACCTGGGCCACCTGTGTAAGGAAAATTTAATACATCTCCCCATCCACCGTTATCACCATTAGCTCCATCATTTACAGAATATTGTATAGCAAATACAGATTCAGAACTGTTTTTGGTATCTGCATCAAATGAATCATGAAATTTACTATTCAAAGCGTACTTAACTCCTGAGGCAGTTGTTCCGTCAGCAATTACAGCCTCAAGAATAGGTTTAGCACCGGCGTAATCTTTTTTAAACAACTTTACCTTAGCAAGATAAGCGCCAGCTGCCCATTTATTTACCCTGCCTTTTGAATTCATTTTACCAGGTAGATTATCATACGCAAATTGAAGATCAGCTTCAATATTAGGAAGAATATCCTTATCGTTAGGTAATTTTAATGTTGTATTTTTTTCATCAACATAAGGTACATTACCCCACATCTTTTTTGCTTCCATATGGTAATGTCCTCTTAAAAAACGAGCTTCTGC
>JANXYS010000352.1 GCA_025355935.1 Chitinophagales bacterium
AAGACTCGGGGTCAAGGGCATACATGTTAATAGTAAGGTCATTAATACCTTTTTGCCACTTATCGGTATCGTGTTGTAATAATCCAATTTTCTTATCCAGATCCGAGGGGGCATTTCTGCAGAGATGGGAAATTCTATGGCCGTTTCGTTTTAATAAAGCAATATTTAAAATCTTCT
Source organism: Chitinophagales bacterium (assembly GCA_025355935.1). GTDB lineage: Bacteria > Bacteroidota > Bacteroidia > Chitinophagales > Chitinophagaceae > Ferruginibacter. The sequence goes on from JANXYS010000352.1 coordinate 178, forward strand.
TCAGTTCGTCTAATGTATATACACGGAAATTCCCAGCCGATCTCACGGGTGCTAATAAGGAATACCGACGCTCCCAGATTCTTAAAGTATGGGCTTTTATCCCTGAAAAGCGTTCAAGATCACTAATGGTAAAAATTTTATTATCCATTTCCCTTAAAAGATATTACTAATTTATGTACGAAGTTATAAGTAGGCGCGTTCTTTTTTAAGGCTAAAGATCTTCTCGGCTTTTATAACGCTTACCTAGCGGTTGTGCATTAAAAATGATTATTATCTTAAAACGCGGTGGCTGAGAATAGGGAAACTATTTAATGTACAAAGGCAATGTAAAAATAAACGAACTTCCTTCATCAACTTTTGTAATGAGCTCAAGCGATGAATTATGCAGGTCGAGAATTTTTTTTATTATCGCCAGACCCAGTCCAGTGCTATTTTTAAGGTCGGTGAAGTTATTAGCTTTATAATATCGTCCGAAAATTTGTTCTCGTTCATTTTCCGGGATGCCGATTCCTGAATCTTCAACAGAAATGATTACTTGCTGCATTTTTTGGATCGTTCTAATAGCTACATGTCCACCTGCCGGGGTATATTTTAAGGCGTTGTCGATCAGGTTTTGCATCACCCGCTCTATCAAAGAAACATCAGCATAAACAGGAGGCAATTCTTTGGCAAGAAATGTGGTAATAAGAATGTTATTCTCCCTGGCAATAAGCTGGTATTTAGTACTAATGTCATTCACCAGTTCACTGATGAAAAATGGTTCTTTTATCGGTGTGACTTGATTGGCTTCAAGCTTCGAAAGTTCGAATAGCTCATAAACTAATTTTTGCAGTTTTGTAGTGGTTTCTGCAATGGTGTTAAGGTAGTTGTTTCGTTCTTCATCGCTCAGCGTATCCGCCTTTATTAAAAGCGTTTCAATGTACCCCTGGATAATGGCAATTGGTGTTCTCAAATCGTGGGAAACGTTAGCGATCAACTCGCGACGGAGTACTTCTACTTCCTTTAATTTCTCACCATTCGTTGAAAGAATGTCAGCCATCTCGTTAAATATATCTCCGACCTGTTGTATGTCTCCTACAGATTTCATCTCTACGCGGGCAGCAAAATCTCCTTGTTTGAATTTTTGCATGACTTCTAATATCCGGGAGAAGTTCCTTGTGATTAGTCTTATAATAATTAACCCCACAAATAGAGCGACAAGTAAAGTAAGGAGGATACCCCTCAATCCAACCTTCCATAGGTAGCTTTGAGATAAGTTTTCTGAAATGGTATCATAATGCTCCCCTGCCAGAACTACATAGATGTATCCTGCCCGCTCATTCCTGTTAATTACGGGAGCAACAGTAAATATTTTATAACGGCCAGGATGATGCGGATCGGTTCCTTTTACATATTTCGTACCGTTCGTTTCGATATACTCCTTTACCGGGCCAAGATCGATTTTGTTCAGCAATACCTTCTGTTTAGGAGCATAATAGGAAAGGATTGTTCCTTCTTTGTCCAACAAATAAACTTCGAGGCTGGGATTTATAGACATTACATGGTCAAACATCTGTTCCATTGCCTTATCATTTACTTTGCCATCGGTAAAGGGATTTGAATTGGTCGCTATATCAGCTGCTGTATTCCTGTTAAGCTGTTGATTTACTTCCTCGAAATACAGACCCGAATAGTGCACAGTGATGTACTCAAAAGATAAACCTACACAAACCAGCAGCAAAAAGAATATAGCAGAGATCCGCCAGAATAAACTATTGTAATTACTTTTCATTCCTGGTGTTTTTCTTCGGCAAAACGGTAACCGATACCCCAGGTAGTTAATATATACCGGGGTTTTGCCATATCTGTTTCAATCTTTGCCCTGAGTCTGTTTATATGCGAATTTACAGTATGTTCATAGCCACTAAATTCATACCCCCAGACTAGGCTTAACAGATTTTCTCTCGAATAGCTCTTACCAGGGTTACTTATTAAGAGATATAGCAAATCGAATTCTTTTTGCGTGAGGTCAACTTTGGTGGTGTTAATCATCAGTTTTCTTTTTTGCGGATCGAGCGATAAGTCACCGAATACGATAACGCCCCCTGCCGACTTTCCAGCGGTCATATTAATTTCCGTTCTGCGAAGGATAGCTTTCACCCGGGCAATGAATTCACGTACACTAAAGGGCTTGGTTAGGTAATCATCCGCCCCAATTTCTAATCCGAGAATTTTATCGATTTCTTCTGACTTAGCCGTCAGCATCATGATTGGGGTAAAATCCTTTTCAGCCCGCAGCTCCCGACAAATTTCAAACCCACTTACACCCGGAAGATTTAAATCCAGGATGATCAGATCAAACTTTGATGATAATGCTTTCTGTAATCCTTCAGCTCCATGACTGCAACTAACCGTATTACAGTTAATGTCATTCAGGTGGATCTTAACAAGTTCAATTATATTAGGATCATCTTCGATAATCAATATGTCCTTCATAAGCATAAATCTTAAGTAATTCCTTAAGTTAAAAATTATTTCGTGACTTTTTAAAAAAAAGGGGCCGCGTGTGGTAAACGGCCCCTCTTGTTTAACCCCCAATATTTTTCTACGTTATTACATTTTGCTGTGGGACATCGGTTTTGCAGCCATTTTTTTGTGTTTATTCCTTACGATTTTTTTAGCGGTAATCATTTTTTTTTCTTCCATCATCTTTTCATCATTCATCATTTTTTCATCATTCGTCATTTTCTTTTTCTCAATCGTCTTTTTGCTAACCGTCATTTTATGCTGGTCCATCTTCGCTTCGCCCATTTTGGATTTTTCATCCATCTTCTTCTCGTTCATTTTCGATGAATTCGATTGTGCAAAGCTAGAGGAGGTAAGCATAAGCGCGATCGCCGCGACAAAAAATTTTTTCATTTTAATAATTTTAGGTTGATGATTTAATTTCAAACTAAAAGTAAACGCAAAGTATTGCGAATCTATCACGGAATCATAACGTTTTCACTAACCGCCAAGTTTGGCTAACTTACTTGGGTAGCAAAGGACCTAAACATTTGAAACCCGTTTTTGTTAAATAGAAAACAAGAACCATCCACCATAAACATTTTTATTTTATAAAACACATTAATCATGGAAAAATTCGCACTATTAGCCCGCGTTGAAGCAAAGCCCGGTAAAGAAGAAACAATTCTTGAATTTCTTAAAAGCGCGCTTCCTATGGCCGAGGCAGAGTCTGATACCGTACGCTGGTACGGTTTAAAAATTAGTGAGACCACATTCGGGATATTTGATACTTTTGAAACAGAGGACGGAAGAGCTGCTCACTTAAAGGGAGAAATTGCGAAAGCGTTGATGGCCAACGCTGCAGAGTTATTCTCAAAAGACCCTGTAATAGAATTCGTCGATATTCTGGCTGTAAAATAATACGAAACTTTAAGTTTTTGCTTTAAAAAAAGACCGCTATAAATGAATATAACATTATCACAAGCTGAAGCCGTTGTTGCCGCGGCAAAACTAAAGGCCATAGAAATCAATACTAAAATGGATATCTGCGTTGTGGATTCCGGCAGTAATCTTAAAGCTTTTGCCCGAATGGATGGCGCATGGATCGGCTCGATCGATATTGCGGTAAAAAAAGCAAAAACTGCAGCTTGGTTTACTATGGACACTGCGGCGCTGAGTCCACTGGTTCAACCCGGGCAAGCATTGTTTAACATCGAGCATTCAAACGGTGGCCTAATTACTTTTCCGGGTGGTGTTCTTCTCAAAAATATTGATGGTGAGGTCATCGGTGCTCTTGGTGTTAGCGGCAGCAGTGTCGAAAATGACCATATAGTCGCGACAGCGGGTTCAAAAGCGCTTTAATAAATGAACTCTATATGTTTAAGAACGTTCTTTCTGTGGTGATCTGAAAGAACGTCTTTGGCTTTCATATTTGGGGAAGTATATCCATTTTGAAAAGTTGTCGTGGGTACGAACGCCCCAAGTTTAGTTATAGCATAATAGCTTTCGTTTAAAATTATTATAGCTATCTTTTGATAAATACTACCGGAGGGCGGTTTTTTATGCATGAAATTTCTCTAGTCAGAAATATATTTAAAACGCTTGAAGAAGCTTTCCCAGGCCAACTTGGAAACATTAGTAATATTTCCATGCGGGTAGGTCTTTTAAGTAATGTCCAACCAATTCTTATGCAAAATGCTTTTGCAGCAGTTAAACAGGACGAGCAGGATTGTAGAGCGAGTCTGTGTATAGAAGTATTGCCCATTATTATTTATTGTGTGAGCTGTAATAAAAACACTGAAGTACATAATTTTAAGTTCTTTTGTAGTTGCGGTAGCCCGAGTCGAAAAATTGTGCAGGGCGAAGAACTTTTAATTTCGCGGGTGGAATTTTTCGATTCGGACATGACCCGTGTGCGTAAACAGGAGGATACATAATCCGATCATAAAGTTGTTATCTTAATTTAAATCAATGACGCCTAAATCAAATTATGCACCCGTAGGTTCTGTCTGGTGTGATAATACTACCATGAATCTGCTTAAGGCAAATGATTATGTTGCTAAAATTATTCGTGAAAAGTTAAAGGATCTACTTGTTATAAATCTTTGTTCGTCGCCAGGAAGTGGGAAAACAACTTTAATGCAGGAAACATCAAAGCTCTTAAATGAAAAACTGAACATGGCAGTGCTAGTAGGTGACCCAGAGACTGAACGTGATGCTATCAGGATGAAGCAGGTGGGCATAAATGCCTTGCAAATTGTGACGGGGGGCATGTGCCACATTGAAGCCCAGATGATACTACAAGCACTTGACCATATAAATCTTGACGGGGTAGACGTGCTCATTATAGAAAACGTGGGTAACCTTGTATGTCCGGCCGCATTCGATTTGGGTGAAGACTTCCGGGTTACTATGATTTCCTCAACGGAAGGAGATGATAAACCTAAAAAATACCCACGAATGTTCTTAACAAGCGAATTGATGCTGGTGTCGAAAGCAGATTTGTTGCCTTACGTACCTTTCTCAATCAATGCCGTTACGCAGGACGCACGAGACATTAATGCGGATTTAGAAGTGATTACTATATCAAGTTTAAATGGTGTAGGATTGCTCCAATGGTGTGCCTGGTTGGAAAGAAAAATAATTGAAAAAAAGCAAAAAAGTTTTCGGATTAATTAGTAGCGTTTCGCAAACCTTAGACAATTGTGTATTCTTTGAGGTAAAAAAAATTGAAATTGAAATTTCATATTGGTGGATAATTTTCCCCGAGATACCAATCGAAACGTGGAATCGCTTGTTGTAAAAGCAAATTACCTATCATAAAATGGAAAACCTGGCTTAAAACTAACTTGTATAATTGCTGGCACCTAATTTGAAATCAGGTGATTAGCAAGAACTCAATTACATTGTTCATCAATACAAAATTTAATTTATGAATAACTTTTTTAGAACCCTCATCGCCGGGTACGGAGCGAAAAAATTAGGTGGTGGTTGTTTCAGTACGATTCTTGTATTTGTTATAATTTATTGGGCACTCGGAACCTGTAATAAGCCCGCACAACAAGCCCCAGTGAGAACCACCCAGATAGTTGTTCCTGTAAATCAGACGCCACAGCTAGCGGATGTTGGAAAAATTTTTATCTTAAAAAATAAGCCTTACTAAGTCTCCATAATCACCGTTAGTACATTTACTTTTAACCCGTAACTATTTGATTACGGGTTTTATTTTGTAGCGATCATACTTTATTGCTATCAAGTGAATTAAGATGTAATAAATTATCGTGTTTTCATGCAGTTAAGATTTTATATTAAATATGCTGGCAATTGGCAGCTTCTTTAAGAAGGCGCAAATGAAATAGCGAGTTTAAAAACCATCATATTGATAGCGCTCAATTTCGTTTTGTGCAGGGTATGAGTGATGAATTCTTACTTTCGTATGTTATAGAGATTGACAAGGCTAGTTCTTTTTCATATTAGAATCCATCTAAAATCGAAGTCGATACGATTTTTTGTGCCGGTGTTTGTCAGACAATCCGACAATCGTATTCAGTAATGGGGTAAGTGCAGGGAATAGCTTAAAGAATTATTTCTTCCGGGGCTTTTGATCTTTAACTTCTATCCATACAGGAGCGTGATCACTTGTTTTTTCCCATCCACGAACATCCCTGTCCACGCCTCCTGTCTTAAGTTGTTTTGCAATATTCGGGCTTAATAGAAAATGATCAATTCGAAGGCCCGCATTACGTGCATAAGCATTTCGGAAATAGTCAAAAAAGGTATAGATAACTTCACCAGGATATAACTTGCGGATGGCGTCTGTCCAACCTTGGGAAACCAGGTTATGAAATGCCGCCCGAACCTCGGGGCGAAAAAGCGCATCCTCAACCCAGCGCTCAGGTTTGTAGACATCTAATTCAGTTGGCATCACATTAAAGTCACCGGTAAGTATTACAGGGTCGCCCAATTGGAGGAGATTCGATGCATGACTGGTTAATCTTTTAAACCAATTTAGTTTATATTCTAACTTTACCCCCGGTGCCGGATTACCATTGGGCAGATAAAGGCAGCCGATTATTATACCATCAATTTTTGCTTCAATATACCGGCTATGCAGATCCTCGGGGTCACCTGGTAAGGCGTTTCTTATTTCTTCCGGCTTACCAACACGCGAAAGTATCGCAACTCCATTCCAGCTTTTTTGTCCATGCCAGATAGCCTCGTATCCGGCGTCCGAGATAGCCTTTTCTGGAAATTTATCCTGTGGTGCTTTTAATTCTTGAAGACATACAACATCAGGCTTTTTTTCTTCAAGCCATCGTAACAATACCGGAAGTCTACCATTAACACCGTTCACATTATACGTTGCTATTTTCATAAAAAACTATTTATAACTGTAGTTTGTATTTTGTCTTTTTGTACTCATACCAACAGCTACAAATACATTGCCTGTAAAATAATTTGTAAGCAAATGATCTTGTCATATTTTCTACTACAAGAAAATAAAATTATTCACTACATTTTTATGGAACGTGTATAGATCTAATTTGTATCCGACCTTAATGCCTTGCTATCACGGCCTTTTTTAGGAAATGAGCAAATAGTTTAGCATAATATAAAAGACAAAGTTGTTCAATTTATGATTAAAAGGAAAAGTTTTTTATAAAATAATCTTGACTAACATAATATTTTTTTAATAAGCGTCGTTAACAGAAAACAAATGACCGCCCTAACTGGTCATACATGCTAACTACCTAATACTTCTTTATTGTTTTGATGTTGTTTATTTTTTGTGGGAAAAGTATATAAATATTTTATTTCCATTTTAAAACTGCCTGCGTCAACCCCTGATAACCTGAGAAACCAATTATTATGAAATCCAACATCTACGCTTCGGCGAGAAATATATTTCTCGCAGTCTTCCTTACCTTATTCCTCAACTCCAACTTGTCCGCACAACAGTTTTTGACTACCATCGATGGCTGGAATGCTTATGTACATCTGCCAGATGATTATACTGATAGCACGGCCAAAAATTATCCATTAATTTGTTTCATTCCCGGGACTGGCGAATGTGGTACAAATCCCGCCAGTCTTCTTACCTATGGTCCGTCGAAATACGTAAATGAAGGGCACAATATGAAATTCATGGTAAATGGGAAGATAGAAAAACCAATTGTGATATCCTTGCAGCCCATTAGCCTATGGCCGAGCGCTTACACACTGAACAGGAAACTTGATACCATCTTCGCACGTTACCGTTGTGACCAGCAAAGGATTAATGTAACGGGGTTGTCAATGGGTGGCTGGAGTTGGGATAATTACGTCGACAACTATAGCCCGACTTATACAAATAGAATCACTTCAATTGTGTCCATGAGTGCGCCGGAGCCAGATAATACCGTAAGTAATATGCGATTTTATGCCATCGGCGGTGGAACGATGTGGTCTTTTGAAGGAGACATGGATCTTCGGGGAAACGATAAAATTCGCGACACTATGAATAAATATGTTCCTGGATCAAACAGGTATACATTGTATTCGGGTGGACATTGTTGCTGGAATACTTTTTATAATCCAACCTGGGTTGAGAACGGCGAAAGCATTTATACCTGGATGTTAAAACAGCACCGGCTATTGATCGCCGGGCCCTCATCCCCACAGGCATATGCCGGTAATGACTCGAGTATTTTGAGCGTAGCATCAAATGTCCCATTAAAAGGCGTCGGAAATGATCCTAATGGCTTGCCAATCAATTTCACCTGGACGAAAGTTTCAGGCCCTTTAAATGGCTCAATTGTTAGTCCGACTGCCCTTCAAACAAACGTCAGCGGGCTCGTGCAGGGTACTTACAAGTTTGAATTAAAAGTTGTTAACTCGGTTGGTTTGATAGGAAAGGATACAATCCTAATTAATAATGGTAATCAAATACTGCCAGTTATCCTTACCGACTTTTCTGCTAAACAGGTTTCGACGGGCGGCGTATATGTGCAATGGAATACTAGCTCAGAAATTAATAGCGATTATTATGTGGTCGAGAGAAGTGGATCCAGTCAAATTTATTCAGAGGCTGCGAAAATATCGTCCGTCGGGTCAGCAAACCTAGGTAAAACTTATAGCTTTAGTGACAATCTTCCATTAGAAGGAGCTAATTTTTACAGGCTTAAAATAGTGGATAAAGACGGAAGCTTTTCTTATAGTAGAATTGTAAGCGTCTCAGTAAAGGATGCCTCTACTAGATCATTGGTAATATTATCTGGAATTTTAAGAACAGATCTTTTACAAATGATTATTTCGAGTTCAAAGTCCCAGCCGGGGAATATATTTGTGGTGGACGCTAATGGAAAGAAAATATTCAGTGCGTCCTTGTCTTTGAGCAAAGGAAACAATAGTCTTAAAAAATCACTCAATTTAGCAAAAGGCATTTACTATGCCCGCTTAAGTACAGATACGGAAAAAATTACCAGGGTTTTGATAAGAGAGTAGTTTCGGTCTGAATAATTTGGGGAATAGCACTTAGTTATTCCTTTTTTTTTATTAGGTCAAGGTCGGCAAGAATTCCATTATGATCAGTCTCATCGCCACTCATAATCCTAGTTACCTGGATAGCTCTAAATGCTTCGTTATAAAGAATGTGATCGATACGTAATGTTGGGTAAATGAACTTGAAGGTTCTTCCTAAGCCGAAGCCCTTACTCTCCCAGGAGTCCGAAAGGCCGCTTTTCATTTGATGATATACAAACCCTACAGGTACGTCATTAAAATCTCCTGTAAGAACCTCAGGTCGCCGACTATCCGCCATCAAATTTTTGACTATTTGCATTTGCATTGTTCTGTTATTATAACCTGTTCGCAGCTTTTTAATAATGTTCCTCGAGCCTTTCAACCCTTTGTCATCACCTGCCTTAATATTATGTAATTCCTTGTACTCATTACTTGTGAAATTTACCGACTGGAATCTTGTACTAAAAATATCAACAGTGTCAGTATTTATTATGATCCCCGCTCGTATAACGCTACCAATGAATGGCAATGGATAAATAACTTTTGCAGTATCGGTTATTCGGTATCGGCTAAATATGATAGTGCCATTAAAAAATTTATTGTCAAATTTGGGATTGTCAAGAGAAAAGTAATGGTAAGGATAGTTCAGCATTTTCTTCATTGAGTCGATAATGTTATAATAATTTCCAGGAATGACGCTGCTGAAAAATTCCTGCAGACATACTACGTCTGCATCACTTTCTTTAATTTTCCTAAAAATCACAGCATTTTGAGAGTTGGCTAGGTTTGTATCCAACTCTGTATAATTCATAAGCCCCACATTCCATGTCAGCACACGAAGAGCCGACCCTTCCTTCGCAACCTTAAAGCCTGCTGGTACGTTCATTGCGAATGTGGCAAATATGCTTTGCAAACTAATGCTAAGTCCTACCAACGACAACAAGCTTCTTCTCCGGTCGATAAACAACCAGGCTATACCTAAAAGAGAGACAATCACTGCTACAATAGGAAATCCAATACCCATAAGTGCAATTGGCCAAAACCGCTGGGGATTGACTACCGGAGCAAGATTTCCCAACAATAATAAAGTAACGCAGCCAATGTTTACAATGAATAAAAAGCTTAAGAACCTTTTGTTTAATTTTTCTTTCATAGGTTATTTTGAACAATAATACACTGCGTCACCTTTAAAAAAACCGTACTTAAAAATATCTTCGTCAGTGAATTCCGCGGTGTAATCATCAACCTTTACGACAAGACCCGATTCCCGGAGTCGGTCGGCATAGTCATAGCTGTAGTATCGAACATGTTCTTTAAGCCCAAATATTTTTTCGCGTTCAAGGGGATCCGTTATAGATGCGTCCTCGTGGGTTGTTAGTGTTTTTGTGTTTATCGGTACTTGCATAATTCCCCAGCCTCCCGGCTTCATAAGGTTATAAATGTTTTTCATTGCCTTTCGGTCCTCTTCTATATATTGAAACACATGATTGCATATAATAACATCGTAACTATTATCCGGTACATTATGATTCAGGAGATCAAAGTGCAAAGTGCCTTTCGGATAGAGGTTCGGGAAAATATCAACCGGATAATATTCAATGTTGGATTGCTTGCGAAAATGATTAAAAAAAATGGTTTCCGGCGCTATGTGCAGCACTTTTAATGGCCGCTTGTACAAGTCAGTTTTATTTTCAAAATACATCCATAATAGCCTGTGCCGCTCTAAACTTTCACAGTTCGGGCACCATGCATTTTGTCGCCGATCGTTTCCAAATGGAGCGAATTCACTGTATGAACTATCGCAGCAGGGACAAAGAACCTTATTCCCGGCATATTTTAGTTTCAAAAAGGCAAGTCTTAACTTATTTGCAATAGGAAATAGGGGACCTAACGCTTCTTTACTTTTTGTACTTAGCATCCTTTAAATTTTGATGAATATAAATCTAATTAATTTCTGATAACACTATTGGTCCCGCGCATCTGCCTGATCTTCGAAAGTACGGCAAGGCCTTTTACCTGTTGTTGCAACGGAGTTTGTGGTCGTTCAGCATTAAAGCGATGAAGCATTCGGTTATTCCATTCTTCTCTTTGATTTTGTATACCATAGAAAGCGGGGATTTGAGTTTGTAGGAGGGAATCAAATAATAATTGTGATAAATCTTTATCCGAATGAGGAAATGAAAAACTGCACTTTTTAAAGTCAGTCATCTCATCAACGGCAGCGCATGATTCAATTGTTTGTTGCAATTGATCCTCTATACTTAGCAGTTTATAATAAGGATGATCCATGCTGTGACCACCGACAGCAAATCCGCGAGCAGCAAGTTCGTGGACTTGCTCTTTAGTTAAAAATGGTTTCGTCGCCTGTAAGAATTCATTAAATGAATAGCCAATCTTCTCCGCAAGCATGTCTAAAACCGCCGCGTTGTTTTGGTTAATACTCTTTAATGCTATTATTGCAGCTGGGATTGTTTGCTGTATCAAGGCAAGATTATCATAAAATAACTTAGCAAATTTTTTATCTGCGCTGTGCTTTTTCAATTCATGTATTAACAGGCTGATTTTACACCTGTAAAACAAGATGTTGTTTCCTATAAATGCGGGGTTGATGAAAAAGACTGCGGGAATTCCTTTTTTTTCGAGTATCGGGGCAATGTTTTCATACACCTCCCTGAACCCGTCATCAAAGGTTAATAAAAATGATTTTTTAATTGGGATGCCATTTGCAAGTTTCTTAAAAAGCTCCTCCTCTGAAATCGGGTCATAATATTTTAAAAGGAAGTCAAGATCTTGAATAAATTGCTGCTCGTTTTTATAATCATATAGGTGCCCAATATGTGGAAGAAATTCAGAGCTTACTGTGTGGTGATAAGGAAGGAGAAGTTGCAGGTCATCACTTTTTGTAATCACGTTCATCGGCAATACGGAACAGGCACGATAATAGACTTTCTTAAGTAAGCTCATTTTTTAAAAGATCATCAATGTAAATAATTTTTTTATGCTCGGTTTTTAAAAAGCTTTTCTGAGCTTTTTTTATTTGCATAAGGGACTTTATTTGAACGAATGCGACTAATGGTACATGCTTCAAAGACTGCATCATACCTTTTTGCCTGCTTTTAGTAGCAATGGTAAGAACAAAATTAGCAACAAAGAGAAAAACTAAAACAGCCCACCAGATTATCATTGCCGGCTGAAGGAATACCCAAATAAGCTGTATAAACACCATCGACATCATAAGCAGAACCATTGGCGGCCTCAGCATTGTAGCTCCAAGGAGAAAGCGCCCCGGATTCATCGCTCTCACTCCCCCCCATATAAGCAAGAGGCTTTCTTCAAAATGGTGGAAGTAACTGTATATCCATCGGATTCTCTGTGTTTCCAAGACTGCCGCATCTTCCACTTTTTCATCATAAACAATCGCGTCTTCAGCGAAGGCTATTTGTTTCACCCTGCGACCTAATTGAGACTGTAATTTCTTATCAAAGCCTCCGATAGTATTGGCATAGCTTATCTCCTTGTATAGCTTAAAATCAAGTGCAATGCCAAGCCCCAAAATGGCGCTTGACATACCAAGTCCCATTTTCACCTGCCGCTCATAAAACGTATAATAAATATGGCCCATGGAGTCCAGCCTAGCGTAGGTATTATCAATGTTTTTCGATAGCATGTGAGTCTGGACAACCCTGAAGCCAGCCTGGAAATATCTGTTAAGATTTTGCAGATACATTGGGTGTACCAGGTTGTCGCTATCAAAAATTATTAGTGTATCTGGTTGTCTTATGAAATTATCTATCGCATATTGTGCAGACTTAATTTTTGAATGCAAAGCCTGAGGAGGGTATAACATAATTACTCTCGAATCATCAAAAGTTATTCTCTCGCCGGCACAATCGTCTGCTACGATGTAGAGTAAAAAGTTGGAAAATTTTTGCTTGAGAAACGAATCTACCAGCGGGGCAATAAACCTCGTATCCTGGTGAGCAGTTACTATTGCCGCAAAATCAAAATTATGATCTGTTACTCTTTTATACCTGGCCAATGCATCTTTGCCTTTGGTACTAAAAATATAATGGAGTAAAAGGAGAATAACTGGCAAGAGGAAGTAAAAGGCTATAATAGCATTGAAAATATAGAACAGGACTTTCAATATCTGCAAGACAATTTCCATTAAGCATTATTTTTTTGCCATACGGTTACAAACCCTCCCGTGAAGCTATAAGGTAAAAATTCCGCAACTGCGCAATCAACCTTCTGTAGAAATTTGATCTTCTTACTTAGGAAAGAAAAAGGAAAAACGTCTTCAACAAAATTTGTTTTGCCAAACTTTACAATCTTAAATTTATTACTATCAGCTAATTGTTCCAGTGATTTTTTAGTAAAAAACTGGATATGGGTAAGGTCACTTGCATCCGACTGTACAGTTGTTCCCATGTAGCCGAGTCTGGATTTTATTCCTTGCAGCGTTTTCCAGACATAATTATTTTTCTTTTGAAGAGCTATTACCGGTTTTGTTACAAAAACTTCACGGGGGCCCTGCCCGTTAGGAACAGTAACAATCAGAACACCATCGTCTGTCAAAGATTGATGCAATACTTTTAAAAGGTCGCCAGGCTTGTTAAGATGTTCTAACACTTCGCTACAGATTATAGCATTATATTTTGTGCCTTCTGCCACCAATTGTTCCGCACTTACTACGTCAAATTTTACATTAGGGAGGCTGTTAAGCTGCCGTGCTTTTTCAATTGCCTTGTCACTCACATCGATGCCGTAAACATTAAATCCATATGTACCCAAACTTCGCGATATTACGCCATTTCCACAGCCCACGTCTAATACTACTGCATGTTTTGGAAGTTTGCTCTGCAGAGTATCTATGATAAACTGCAAGCGTTTAACGTCTGCTATCCTATTAAATTCCATCATGTATTTTTTTGCTTCGTCTGTATTAAATTTAAATATACTTTTTCAATTTCGCGGGTCATTGCTTTAGCATTAAAACGACTATCTACTGTATCAATTGCATTGATCCGGAATTTTTCTCTTAATACAGGGTCGCCGGCCAGACGGATAATAGCTTTAGAGAGGTTTTGCTCTAAATTGGTTAGTTCTACTAACAATCCATTCTCTTCATTATCAATTACCTCGCATGTTCCATCGACATTTGTAGCGATAATAGCCTTTCCCATACTCATCGCTTCAAGAAGTCCGATAGGCAAGCCTTCCCAAAGGGAAGGAAGAATAAAAATATTTGCGGCTGCAAGAATATCCGGAACGTCCTGGCGAAAATTTAATAGTAGAACTGAACTTTTAATGCCTAATTCTTTAACTAATTCCTCCGCTTTTTCTCTATCATCGCCCTCTCCAACCATCAAAAGTTTCAGTTCAGGCATTTCTTTTAATGCTATCGCAAAAGCGTTAATGAGTGCTAGCGGTTGTTTGTGACCGGTAAACCTTGCAATAAACAGTAGCAACATATCATTGCTATTGATCCCTAATTCAGCTCTAATATTCTTATAATCGTTATTCGGTGAAAATCGGGATTGATCGATTCCATTGTTGATTACTAAAGCCTTAAAACCCTTGATATGGTTTACCCCAGTTTGTCGATTGGAGGATGAGACCGCGATGTTTAGAGATGATTTGCTTGTCAGCAATTTTTCTCCCTGTATTCTAACCAATTTAACAAGTGGATTTTGGTCAACATGAAAAGACCAACCATGAATGGTATATACAATGGGGATTTTCAACGCTCGTGCCGCCCAGAATACATTCGAGTTCGCGCGAGTTCCATGGGCATGAACCAGCTCAATTTGTTCGCTCACCATTAGCCTCTTCACCATCTTCCATAC